>NZ_JBMQQG010000184.1:0-18781 GCF_057362405.1 Ginsengibacter sp. | reverse complement strand
GACCGTTCTCGTAAATAGGGGTTCTCCCTTCTTTTTTTGTTGAACTCATATTATTATCAATTTTACATACTTAGTGTCTAAATATGTAAAGTGATTTTAGTAAGAAGACAAAATGACGGTCCAAAAGCAATTCTTTTGAGATATTGATTAATAAAGGACATGGCCATTTGATTAATATTTAACAATGCACCGCCATATAGGACAAACTTCTAATAAAAGTCGTCATTAAGCTAAACTTTTTTGACGGATTCTCATAAAATTTCAATTTTTTAAAAAAAAGTTAAACTAAGCAGCGTAATATCTTTTCGATGTGTCCTAACTGTGTTATAAATGTGAAATAATCATTAATTAACATTTTTTTTGCTTCTTTTTACAAGAGACATATATTTGCGAATTCATAAAACTAAAATCACACATGAGAAAATTTCTAATGTTATTTGCTTTGCTCATGCTCAGCGGAGTATGGGTAATGGCACAAACCCTTGGCGTTTCCGGTAGCGTAAAAGATGATTCAGGGGCTCCTGTACCTTTTGCCACTGTTACTGAAACAGGCACCAGGAACGCGACAACAGCCGACGCCAACGGTAACTTCACGATTAAAATGCGGGGTAATGGTACATTGACTTTTACCGCAACAGGTTTTAATGGTGTTAAAGCCGTCCCGGTAGCGGGTGTTGCTAATATTATTTTAAGACGAAACAGCGCCGAATTATCGACGGTAACAATTACCGGTTATGGTATTAAGCGTGATCCCAAATCTTTAGGTACCTCAATCGCAAAAATTGACAACAAAGAACTTACCCAAGGTAAGGTTACCAATATTGCAACGGGCTTATCCGGTAAGGTTTCGGGGCTGCAAATTACGAACGTTAACAGCAGTGTAAATCAAAACACAAGGATTACACTAAGAGGTAACAGGTCAATCCTGGGTAACAATGAAGCCCTTGTGGTAATTGATGATATCGTAATGTCGAGAGACCAGGGTGGTACGTTACTCGCCCAATTGAATCCTAACGATGTTGAAACGATATCAGTGTTAAAGGGAGGCAGTGCCTCTGCAATTTATGGATCAGATGGCTCGAACGGGGTAATTATTGTTACCACTAAAAAAGGAACCAAGGGTAAACCAACCATAAATTACAGCAATACGACTGAAGTACAGGAAATAGCTTATTTACCTAAACTGCAGAACACTTTTGGGCAATATGGCGGTGAATTATCTGGCGACGGCGTATTTTATTTTCCTGAAAACCCTGTGGTACCTTATGTGAGCTACGAGAACCAGAATTATGGTCCCCGTTTTAATGGACAACCTATTATATTAGGAGCACCCGTAAGGTTTTATAATGCTGATGGTACCTATTTTGATTCATTGCAACATGGTACTTATTCCGCTAAACCTAACGCTAAGCTGAAATTCTTTGATAAGGGAATAACAGAACAGAATGATCTGTCAATTTCCGGCGGTGATGATAAAAGCCGCTTTTTCATCAGCGTGCAGGATGTTGATATAAAAGGCACGGTTCCTAAAGATAAAAATCACCGTGATGCCTTTCGTGTTAACGGGTCAAGAGATTTTGGAAGACTAACCGCAAGTTATGCTGTAGATTATACTGTTCAGCATTCCAATACAACTCCCGGTTCTTTTTCTGTTAATACTGGTCCATCTACCACCGCAGGTGGTTTTGGCGGTTCTTATTTCCAGAACAGGGCAGTGTATTGGACGCTGCTTAATACGCCTGCCAGCGTTGATCTCAGGGATTACCGGAACTGGAAAACAGATCCTTTTGCCAATCCAAATGGTTATTTTAATGCTTATTATGGCAATCCATGGTGGCAAATTGATGAGTCAAGATTTGACAGCAAAAGAAACACATTGATTGGCAATCTAAGCCTCTCTTATAAGGTAGCGGACTGGTTTAACTTAACCGCGACTGCAGCTATTACCCGTTATGATCTTTCACAAAAATTCACCAGCGAAGCTCTCACTTTTGCTGATTGGGCTAAAGCGGATGTTTATGGTTCAGGAAGGGGGACGGCCGATGCACCGGCGGCGGATTATGATGCGTTTGAATATAACCAACGCCTTACCGGGAATGTATTTGCCAACTTTGATAAAAGGTTCAAAGATTTCTCCGGCAAATTAGTATTAGGGGCAACTACTTTCGATGAAACTCAAAGGGACTTTAACACTTCTGCAGCTCAATTGGTAATACCCGATTTTTATAATATATCTAACAGGGTAGGATCGCCTAATGTATATGAGAATTTGAGTGATTACAGGAAAATCGGAGCTTTTGCTGACCTCACTATTGGTTACCGTGATTACCTTTTTGTTCACGGTTCTTTCCGTAACGACTGGGATTCAAGACTTGATCCCAGCTTAAGAAGCTACAGCTACCCTGCAGGTGATATATCTTTTGTATTTACTGATGCTATTCCGGGCCTTAGGGATAATGATGTTTTGGCTTATGGTAAATTAAGTGCGGCAATCGGGAAAACCGGTAACGTGAGTGTAGGACCATACAGTCTTGATAATGTATTTAATACTGCTGCTAACTTCCCTTATGGTGGTACAGCGGGCTTTACAGTTTCCAATGCATTGAACAACCGGTTAATAAAACCAGAATTCACCACTGAGAAACAAATTGCCCTTGACCTGGGTTTTTTAAAGAACAGAATTACATTGAAAGCGGCAGTTTACCAGTCTAATACAGTAAATCAAACACTTCCTGTACAGGTGAGCTCTACAACCGGCTTCACTTCTGCACTTTTAAACAGTGGTGAAATGCAGAACCAGGGCATTGAAGTAGATCTAAACCTTACCCCGGTTAACAGCAAATCCGGTTTCAGGTGGGATATAGGGTCTAATTTTTCTTACAACAAGAATAAGGTATTATCACTGTATCCAGGAATTGATAACTTTTCCCTGGGTAACAATACATACGTTGTTAAAGGGGCAGCCTTCCCGCAAATTAAAGTTTCAGATTGGAACAGAGACCCGCAGGGCAGAATCATAGTTAACAAACTAACAGGCTTTCCTACGCCCAACCCTAATTTAGTAACTTATGGTACCTCCAATCCGCCTTACATATTGGGCGTGCATACAAGCGTTAGTTACAAAGGACTTAACTTATCAGTTTTGGCGGAAGGAAGATTTGGAGCCGTTATTTATAACAGCGTAGGAAACGCATTAGACTTTACTGGCGTTTCCTGGTATTCAGCACAAGCAGGACGCCTGCCTTTTGTGATTCCTAACTCATCTTATGATGACGGAACCGGTAAATATGTGGCAAATACAGATGTGGTAACTAAAAATGGTAATAATGATTTCTGGGCAAGTACCTGGAATAATGTGGGAAGCACTTATATTAACAGTGCAGATTTCTGGAAAATCCGTGAGGTATCTCTTTCATACACACTACCAAAAAACATTTTCGGCAATAATTCCTTCATAAAACAATTGACCGTTGCGGTTGTAGGACGTAACCTTTTTGCATTCAGAGCGAAAGACAACGTTTGGACAGATCCTGAATTTGCCAATACAACTGGTAATACCATTGGTACCACCGATATTAACCAGTTACCGCCAACCCGCATTTTTGGGGCGAACGTTAATATCACATTTTAAAATAAACAGTTAACTGAAAATTAATAAAATGAAAAAAATATTTTTAATATTAACTACCATCTCAATTTTGGCCGGCCTGGGATGTAAGAAGGGATATCTCGATGTGAACACCAATCCCAACCAGTCGACATCTGCCGATCCAAGCCTTGTGTTGCCGGCAGCTTTAGCTACCACCGTGGCTAATTGGTACCCTGGTCCAACGGCATTGAGCGAATGGATGGGATCCTGGGCTGTTAGCGGAAGCTATGCAATTAACGCTAATGACCCTGGGACCACTTATAAAATGACCACGGATTATGGTGATGGGCTTTGGCAGTCGGTATATGATAATCTTGAAGATTACCAGTATATAATCGATAAATCCAATGCTAACGGACAACCATTTTTAGAAGGAGTTGGCCGGATCATGAAGTCGTATAATATGCAATATTTGGTGGACTTGTGGAATGACGTTCCTTATGCAGATGCACTAAGGGGTGCTCTTTCATTAAGGCCAACGTATTCCAAAGGGATGGATGTGTATGATAGTTGCTTTATCGACATACAAAGAGGTATAGACCTTGTAAAAAGTGCGGGTTCGACTGCGAGCTCAACATCGGATATTATGTTTGGAGGAGATAAAACATTATGGGTGCAATTTGCCAATACAGTACGCCTGAGAATGGTATTGCGCATGTCGCAATTAAGCACGCCACCTGATTTCTTTCAGTCCGCTAAAGCAGCAACTGCAGCTGAGGCAGCCGGATTTTTAACAGAAGATGCCCTTGTGCAACCTGGCTATGTTAATTCTACGGGTCAGGGTAATCCGTTTTGGCAGCGCTTTTATAACCTAAGCGGGCAAGCAGTATCCAGTTTCGGGGATTTTTGGGCGGCTAATGAATTTGCAGTCAATTTTTATAAAGATAATAACGATCCAAGGCTGGGCCGGGAATTTGCTGCTGTGCCAGGAACCAGTAATTACGTTGGGAATAAGCTGGGCTTAGCCAATGGCAACCCGGTGAATGGTAAATATTCAGTTTTTGGGCCGGGAATTCTTATAGGCCCAACGGCTCCCGCTGTAATGATGCTGGCAGCAGAAAGTTATTTTTTACAGGCTGAAGCTGCTGTTTTAGGATATATTACCGGTGATGCCGCTGCATTATATGATCAGGGTATAACTTCGTCTTTTGAATATCTTAAAGTTCCAAATGCTGATGCTGCTGCAATGACCTATTATTCTCAGTCTGGAAATACGCAGGCTAATTTTACAACGGCAACCACTACTTTAGCAAAACAAGCAATTATTCTTCGCCAGAAATGGGCGGCATTAGTCAGTGTCAACAGTTTTTCGGCTTATGCAGATTACAGGAAATTTGATTATTTACATACGGGCACAGCACCATATCCAGGACCTTTAGGTGACACGCCGTTAAGTTATTCGCCTTATATAGATATCGCCAAGATTCCTTTGCGCTGGCAGTATCCCACCAGTGAATATTCAAGAAACCCAGACAATGTAGGCGCTGAAGGAACCATTGATCACCAGGTCAACAAAATATGGTGGATGCAGTAGAAATAAAATTCAACTTTAAAAAAATAATTATGAAAATAATCTTAAATAAATGGATGGGAATACTAACAGGTGTTATTCTGTTGGTAAACCTCAACTCTTGTATAAAGGACAAAGGCTATGCGTTGGAAACAGATTTCTCAAGTTTGCAGGATCATGTGGATATCGTAGGTAGCGGGTTAACGAATTTCACGCAGGCAAGTATTGGATTTAATAACGGCGATACCACTACGGTGACATTAACAATTAATCTTGCGTCTGCTAATTTGCCTTCGGCTCCTGTAAAGGTAACGATTGGTGTAGACGCTGCACAGGTAGCCAGCTACAACGCTGCAAACGGAACGGATTATGTGATTGCGCCTACCGACATTTATTCAATTGCCTCTACGTCGCTGACTATTCCTGCAGGTCAACAATACGTTCAAACAACGGTTAGTTTTTATAAAGACAGCGTGGACCCGGCTGTTAGCTACATGCTCCCAATATCAATCACGGATGCTTCCGGCAAGCTACTTACGGGAAACTTAAATACAATGTATTATCATATTATCGGTAATCCATTAGCGGGTAATTATTTGCAGGATTTTCACAGATGGAACGGTACAACCGATACAACCAAGGCACCAAACTCATCAAATTATTATGGCAATCCGATAGTTATATCTCCGGTATCGGCAACCTCTCTGCTCCTACCAGAAGATTACATACAGACATTTGTGGGCTCTTCAAACGGTGTCACACTCTCGTTCAGTAATAATGCCGGAGTACTCTCTAATTTTTCTGTTTTTTTAGATGCTGCTACACAGAGCGGCTTAACAACCGGAGGCTTTAAGGTTATGACAGCTCCCGTATTGGTGCAGGCTACCGTCGTCGGAGATCAAAGCACCCATTATGCGGGAAGTACGTTCCGGATCTATATGGTATTACAGAACAGCACACCTGCCATTCGAACGTTGATTGATCAGTTTGTTAAACAATTTTGATCTATATATAAAATAATGAAAAGGCGGTTGTTATCAACCGCCTTTTTACATTAATGATTCCCTGAACAATTGTAGGTTTATTATTGCGTATTTTTGGAAAAATTTAAAGATGGATTTACCAAAAGATCAACAGAACCAACTTAACATAGAAATTTCTGAAGAAGTTTCGGAAGGAGTATATGCAAATCTTGCTATTATTACCCATAGTCACGCCGAGTTTGTTGTAGATTTTGTGAGCGTAATGCCAGGCACACCCAAGAGTAAGGTAAAAAGCAGGATTATATTAACGCCAACCCATGCCAAGCGCTTTATGAAAGCCATGATAGACAATGTAAAGAAATTTGAGTCTGTTAATGGAACTATCCAGGATATTGAAGCCGTTGAATTGCCCTTGAATTTTGGAGGGCCTACTGCACAAGCGTAAGGGCCTGTCCCTTAGATTTCCCCTCATTTGTGTAATTTTCTTCCGACGTCGTAAAATTTCACTTGTGCAAGTTACCAGATTTTGGTACTTTTAAAAAAATTATTACAATGGGAAGAAATACATCCATGTCTTTAGGAGACTATTTTGAAAATTTTGTTGATAGCAGTATTTCCGAAGGAAGGTATAAAAATGCAAGTGAGGTAATTCGTGCAGGATTAAGATTATTAGAAGAAGAAGAAAACCGGATTAAGGTTTTGAAAAATGCAATCCAGGAAGGAATTGATAGTGGAATTTCGAAAAACTTTAATCCCAAAAAACATCTAATACTATTAAAAGCCAATAAGAAAAAAAATGGCTAAATATTTTCTAACGAATAAAGCCGTAGAAGATTTGTCTAAAATTTGGGATTATACGTACGAAGTTTGGTCAGAAGGCCAGGCTGATAAATACTATAAATTGCTTATAGGCTTTTGTAAAAAAATTGCTGAAACTCCTGGTATTGGGGAAAATTATGCTGAAATTGAAAAAAATATTTTTGGATATAAAGCAAGTCAGCATGTAATATTCTACCGGGTGATTAAACCCAGTGAAATTGAAATTTTGAGGTTTTTGCACGTAAGAATGGACTTAAAGAATAGAATTCAGGAATAAAGCATCCTTTTCAATAAGTAAGAAAAGAGTTAGCCGCTATTTGGTTTGTTTTTTAAATTTGATTAAGAACTAAAAAGACTAGAGCATTCCTTCGTCTGCAAAACTAAAATAACCCTCATCGCTTACGATAAGGTGATCTATAACCTGTATATCGAGGTATTTAGCGGCTTCCTTTATTTTGTGAGTTAATTCTTCGTCCTGGCGGCTGGGCTTTAAACTTCCTGAAGGATGATTGTGGCACAACACAATTGATGTTGCTTCTGTTTCAAAAGCTTTTTTGAAAATGATTCTTGGATCTACTACCGTGCTTGTCATCCCACCTTTACTGATTATTTCGAAGTGATTGATTTTATTCGACTTATTCAGGTACACAACTGCAAAAACTTCGTAGCTGTAATCCTTAAATTTTGCCTTTAAATATTCAGCAAGTTCATTACTTGATCGAACAAATGTTTTATTAAGAAGTGAAGTTGCCTGGCGGCGACGTCCTAATTCCAGGGCTGCACTTAGCGTTATAGCTTTGGCCTCACCAATTCCTTTTATCGTCATTAAGTCGTTAAGCGATACTTTTCCTAACTCATTCAGATTATTTTTTCCTAATGCTAAAATTTCTTTTGCAAGTTCCACGGCACTCTTATTCTTACTTCCTGTGCTTATTAAAATTGCCAACAGTTCCGAGTCACTAAGGCTTTCCCGGCCTTTAGTAAGCAATTTCTCGCGGGGGCGATCATCAACCGCCCAGTTTTTAATAGAGGTGGAAGACTTGTTAACACTTTCCATAATTTTGAGTTTGTTGAAGCAATATAAATGATAATTTCGCCTGATCAAATAGTTGCTTAATTAATTTCCCGCATCATGGACTCTAATGCAAAAATTTTTTCCGGCACAGGGTCGCAATACCTTGCGAAACAGATTTCAATAAAATTTGGAGAACCATTAGGTAAGATCAACATTCAAAAATTTAGCGATGGGGAAATAGCCGTAGAATTCCTGGAAAGTATCAGGGGCCAATTTGTGTTTTTAGTACAAAGCACTTTTTCACCCACCGACAATTTGATGGAATTGCTGTTGATGATTGACGCGGCAAAAAGGGCATCGGCTTATAAAGTAATAGCGGTAATTCCTTACTACGGTTATGCCCGCCAGGACAGGAAAGATAAGCCGAGAGTAGCGATCGGTTCAAAACTGGTTGCAAACATGCTTACTGCTGCCGGGGCCGACAGAGTAATTACGATGGATCTTCATGCACCTCAAATTCAAGGTTACTTTGATATACCGGTAGACCATTTGGATTCTTCTGCCATTTTCATTCCTTATATTGAAGACCTGAATCTTGAAAACCTCACCTTTGCCGCACCCGATGTTGGAAGCGCCAATCGCATTCGTGAAATTGCCAGTTACTTTGAAGTTGACATGGTTATATGCGACAAGCATCGTAAAAGGGCTAATGAAATTGCCAGTATGGTGGTTATTGGTGATGTAGTTGACAGGGACATTATATTAATAGATGATATTTGTGATACTGGCGGTACGCTGGCAAAAGCAGCAGGATTATTGAAAGAAAAGGGAGCCCGTAGTGTAAGGGCTTTTTGTACGCATCCCGTGCTGAGCGGTAATGCTTATGAGAACATTGAGAACAGCGTGTTGGAAGAATTAGTTGTGTGTGATACCATTCCGGTAACTCAGAAGATTGCTAAACTAAAAGTTGTATCTGTTGCTGAATTATTTGCTATAGCCATTCGAAACGCTTTCGAAAATAAGAGTATCAATAGTCTTTTCTTAAGAAGCAAAATGCTTAAAAAGAATAAGGCACGGGTTCTTTAATGAACCAATAATATTCAAAATACTTTTCCTACCTTTGCGCCTCAAAAAAAATTATAATGAAAACAATTACAATCGAAGGACAAATCAGGACCGAATTTGGCAAAACAGCCACCCGCCAGCTTCGCTCTGAGGAAAAAGTGCCAGGTGTAATTTACGGAGGTGCAAAAGAAATTAATTTTTCCGCTCCGGCAACTGCTTTTAAGAGCATTGTTTACACACCAGATTTTATGCTGGCAGAAGTTAAAGTTGATGGAGCATCTTATAAATGCGTATTAAAAGATATGCAGTTTGATAAGGTAAGCGACAAACTAATTCATGTTGATTTCCTGGAACTGGTCGGTGACAAAAAAGTTACCGTTTCTATTCCAATTAAGTTTACGGGCGTACCCGAAGGAGTGAAAGAAGGCGGTAAGTTAGCAGTAAAAATGAAAGCGTTAAAAGTAAAAACCATTCCCGAATATTTACTTGAGCACATTGATGTAGATCTCACCAATCTTAAACTGAATGAAAATATCCGTGTCCAGGATGTTATAGCAAAGAATATGGAAATTCTTAATTCCCCGAGGATTCCTATTGCTTCTGTAGCAATGACCCGCCAGTTGAAACAGGAAGAAGCAACGGTTGCAAAAGTGGCTCCAGCAGCTGATGCTAAAGCTGCGCCAGATGCCAAACAAGCAGCTCCGGCAAAAAAATAATATTAAATGCATAGTTAAGACCCTCTTAATTGAGGGTTTTTTTTTGAATTAATATGATGAATATTCAAAAAAGCAGAACTCTAAAGTTTGTGTACATTTGCCAACTAATTTTTAGTTATGGGAATGGATAAGAATACGGTTATTGGATTTTTGTTGCTTGGCCTGTTATTTATTGGATATATCTTTTACAACAGCCAGGGCAAGGAGGCATTTGAAAAACAGCAACAGCATATAAAAGATTCGATTGCAAGTTTAAAGCCGAAGATTGACACTTCTCTACGAGCCATAAAAAATTCTGACAGCAGTAACGCCAGACCCGACTCTTCATTAGTAAATATTAAACAAGACTCGTCCGGTAAAGAAACATTATTTACTCTTGAAAATAAGGTTCTTAAAATTACATTCACCAATAAAGGCGGTCAGCCAAAAAAGGTGGAACTCAAAGATTTTAAAACTTTCGATAAAAAGCCCCTTATTCTTCAGGACGGCAATTTTAGCAACATTTCTTACGCCATCAATCCCGGTAACAATGAAACGGTGCAGACTTCTGATTTGCTTTTTTCTTCACCAGGACCCCAAACAGCAGGTGATGGGAAAGAAATGATAAGCTTTAGCCTGCTAACAAAAGACGGACGAAAGATAGAAAACCAATATACTTTAAGCCCCGATGGTTACATGGTGGACTTTAATATCGTGATGGAAGGCGCCAATAAATTAGTTACACAAAATACATTGAATCTCACGTGGCAGGCGAAAGCAACGAAGCAGGAAAAAGATATTATGTGGGAGACGCAACAGTCGCACATTGATTTCGTAGAAAATAGTGACTATGATTTTGAACGTCTTGTTGAGGGAAAGTCGGATGATAAAAAACTGGACAAACCGGTTGACTGGGTCGCACTAAAACAACAGTTCTTTGCGAGCTCTATTATTGCGAAAAATAAGTTTGAAAACGCAGGATTAAACTGGGAAGTTCCTGCGGATACGAGTTTGCATATTATAGGGAAACTTACCGCGAATATGCGAATAAAAGTCACCGATGGACCGAACGCCGTAATTCCATTGCAACTGTTTTATGGACCGGGCGATTATAAGATACTAAAATCGTATGGTAACCAAATGTATAATATGGTTCCTCTTGGCAGCGGTATCTTTGCATTCGTTAAATATATAAACAGGGGCTTTGTTATGCCTGTTTTTAATTTTTTAAGCAGTAAGATGGCGAGCTTTGGACTTATTATCGCCCTCCTTACTATTGTTATACGACTATTGATTTCACCTCTTACCTACCAAAGTTACCTGAGCGGTGCAAAAATGAAGCTTCTGAAGCCTGAAATTGATGCGCTGAAGGCCAAATATGGCGATGACAAGCAAACGTTTGGGATGGAACAAATGAAGTTGTTCCGTAGCGCCGGCGTCAATCCGTTAGGCGGCTGTATTCCTGCCCTTTTACAAATCCCCATATTTTTTGCGCTTTATAATTTCTTCAATTCCAATATCACTTTAAGGGGTCAAAGTTTCTGGTGGGCCAAAGATTTGTCGTCTTACGATTCGATCTACAACCTGCCTTTTTCAATACCATTTTATGGCAATCATATAAGCCTGTTTACGATCCTTGCAGTTGTTACCAGTCTTCTTATATCCCTATACGGCATGAGCAATATGCAGGATAACAGTAACCCGGTTATGAAGTATATGCCATTTATTTTCCCTGTAATATTATTGGGAGTTTTTAACAGGCTTCCTTCGTCCCTAACGTGGTATTATACGGTTTCCAATGCTATCACATTGCTTATACAGTTTGTAATTCAAAAATATATTATAGACCATGAAAAAATTCTGGCCAGGTTACAGGAAAACAAAAAGAAACCTGCCGCGCAAAACAAATGGCAGGAACGGGTGACCGCCATGCAGGAAAGTAATAAGAAGCTGCAGCAAATGCAACAGAAAAAAAATGCCAATAAGAGGAAATAGGCTTCTCAAAGTCTGCAACCCTTAAAGGGGGTAGCACAGTCTTTATAACTGATTATACATAAATAAGAATTAGAAATATTGATGAAAATCTTTCAGTTTATATTATTGATCTTTAGCACATTTTCTTCAGCGGAGAGTTTTTCACAGAAAACGTTGTCGGAAGGTAGTCTTGTGTATAATATTTCCGTAGAAACAGGAAGCGCCCAACCCAAGATGGCTGACATGCTGGATGGGGCAACTACCACTGTATATCTTAAAGGCAATCAAAGCCGCACGGAGATGGTGAGCGGCCTCGGCAGCGAAGCTACCATTTACAACGCGACGACCGGCAGTGGCGTTATTTTGAAGGATTACAGCGCTCAAAAACTAATGATTACCCTTACTCCTGAAGACTGGAGCAATAATAACAAAAAGTACGGTGGAATAACTTTTGAAAATACCGGCGAAACGGCGGTTATAGATGGATTTGATTGTAAAAAAGCTATAGCTAAATTAAAAGATGGCTCGTCTTTTACCGTTTACTATACCACAGATGTGAACGTGGCCAACAAAGATTATGATTACCAATTCAAAACTTTGCCGGGCCTTGCCGTTCAATATGAAATGCAAAGCGGTAAAATGAAGTTCAAGTTCACCCTTTCAAAGATCAACTACAGCCTTGTTCCCGCCTCAAAATTTGAAATTCCAAAATCAGGTTACAGGGTATTAACTTACGAAGAAACCAAGAATAAATAATATAACAATCACCCTGCCGGGATGATTGTTATTAGTGAGAAGCAAGTAACGGACATTTTCTATAACTTTATTATTCGGGATTTTCTTAAAATAAAAAACCTGCAAAAATGCAGGTTCTCTTATAAAGTTTAAAAAATTTACTAATCGTTATTTTCTTGGCCTGATTATGAGTTTGTAGCCGTCTTTTTGCGTGTATTCCGGAATGACCACTTTTTGTTTATAAGGTAATATATAAATAGTATTTCCTTTCTTATAAGAAATAATAGCGTCTGAAATAATATTATTTCCAATTTGCTGGCTGTTTAATAGGAAGCTTCCCTTATAAACAACTCCGGATTTCAGATTGAAGGCAATTGAGTTTTTTAAAGTTCCTGCCGTAGCGATATTAAGCCGTGTTTTGTTTTTCCTCACAAAACCACCCCTATCAGCAAATGTTATGAGATATAATCCGCATACCAACACTGCAACGAGGCCTATTTTGGAATATTTATTCATTTAATATTAATAATTAGTTCAATTTTAACAAACTTACTATAAAATTATGAGAATGTAAAGCCTTTCATCATAATTATTAGGAAAACGATGAAGTACCTTCATTAGTATACGCAGAATTTAAAAAAAATCTGTAATTTGGATTAATATCATTTTGTATGAAAGAAAATCCATACCGGCAAAATAAAGAGGAAATGAAAGCACTGCTTTTGCAGTATAATAATTTTAAGAATGGCAGAAAATACAACTTTATCGAAGAAGATTCTTTTGAAAGAATAATTGACTATTTCGATGAAAATGATGATCTCGTCTCGGCGGTAGAAGCCGTCAATTACGCGGTTGAACAATTTCCCTATTCATCAATACTTCATATAAAAAAAGCCGATTTGTTAATTGCGACTCGGCGTTACAGAGAAGCCCTCTCCCTACTTGATAAAGCAGAACTTCTTGACAGTAATGATATAAACCTTTACATACTAAAAACTGACGCTCATCTTGCCCTCGATAACCAGGAAAAGGCTGCGGCTTTGCTGGAAAAAGCCATCCATGTTTTCCAGGGAGAAGAAAAGACGGAATTGCTTTTCGAGCTAGCTGATGTTTACGATGACTATGAAGAATTTGATAAAGTATTTAATTGCCTGAAGTTAATCCTGGAGCAGGATCCAACTAACGAAGAGGCGCTTTATAAAATTTGTTTCTGGACAGATTATACCGGGCGAAATGAAGAAAGCATCAAATTGCATCAAAAAATAATTGATGAATTTCCTTATACACAACTTGCATGGTTTAACCTCGGTGCAGCTTTCCAGGGGTTAAAGCTGTACGAAAAATCAATTGACGCCTACCAATATGCAATTGCAATTGATGAGAAATTCGATTACGCGTATCGCAACATGGGAGATGCTTATCTACGGTTACGCAAATACAAGGAGGCGATAGAAGTTTTGCAAAAAGTTCTCGAGCTGTCGATGCCTGAAGAAGTTATCTATGAAGCTTTGGGTCATTGCTATGAAAAATTAAAAAATTATGCCCAGGCCCGTTTTAATTACAGGAAAGCATCTCACCTAAATTCCACCGACAGCCATTTGTACTATAAAATTGCGGGTACGTATATGAGTGAGGGTTATTGGGAGAGTGCAGTGAAAAATTTAGAAAATGCAATGCGAATAAATAAATCGCAGCCCGATTACCATTTAGCATTGGCAAAATGTTATGTTCAGCTTGACAGAATTAAGGACGCCGTTATTCATTTTTCAAGTTTTATTAAATCGCGCCCTAAAAATAATAGCGGCTGGAAAGAACTGATTAAATGCCTTTATGACGCAGAATATTTTGATGAAGCGCTCGAACAGTCATACAATGCACAAAAAAATACAAACGATAAACCCCTGTTCACCTTTTACAAATCTGCCATACTATTTGCTCTCGGCAAATCCAAAGAAGGTTTGCTGCAGCTCGAACTTGCATTGCAGAAAGCACCGGCATTAGTTAAACAATTCATTGAATTAAATCCATCTCTTCTTCAACATCAGCCGATAGTTGAATTGATTTCAATATATAAAAACAAGAGACCTGGTAAAAGGAAATAGTAGTATAATACCGGTTTTGAATAATTGGGTTTACAAAACTATCTTTGCCGCGTCTCAATAAAAAATAAAATGAATTTTAGTCTCTCTCAAATTCCGGAAAGGGTTCCGAAGCCAAGGCAATATGGACTAACCATGATCATGGATAAAGGACTTAGTGTTGAAGAAGCGAAGAATTTTCTAAGTGCCGCACATCCTCATATCGACATTATTAAATTAGGTTTTGGAACTGCGTTTGTCACCCCAAACCTTAGGGAAAAAATAGATCTGTATCAATCATTTGACATTCCCGTTTATTTTGGAGGTACTCTTTTTGAGGCCTTTTTAATAAGAAACCAGTTTAATGATTATATCAACCTTTGTAAAGAGTTCAATATAAAATATATGGAAGTAAGCGATGGATCTATTACGATTCCTCACGCCGAAAAATGTGGTTATATAGAAAAACTTACGAAGCATGGAACCGTACTAAGTGAAGTTGGAAGTAAAGATGCCGCCCACATTATTCCTCCGTACAAATGGATTGAGTTGATGAAGGCGGAACTTGAAGCAGGCTCATCGTATGTGATAGCGGAAGCCCGGGAGGCAGGCAATGTGGGGATTTACAGAGGGACCGGTGAAGTAAGAGAAGGGTTAGTCCAGGAAATACTTACCCAAATTCCGCAGCAAAAAATTATCTGGGAAGCGCCCCAAAAAGCACAACAATTATATTTTTTGGAATTGATTGATTGCAATGTAAACCTCGGAAACATAGCACCTACGGAAGTTATTCCGTTGGAAGCCATGCGCATCGGACTGAGGGGCGATACTTTTCATTTATACCTTAATAAAGAAAAGGCGTAATGAAAATTTATGGATTGATAGGAAATCCCTTAAGCCATTCTTTTTCAAAAAAATATTTTACTGAGAAATTCAGCAATGAAAACATTACTAATTGCGAATATCAAAATTTTGAAATTAAAGATTTGCATAAAGAAATTCCCTTATTAAAAAGAAATTCATTTCTTTCCGGCCTAAATGTCACCATTCCCTACAAATCTCAGATCATCCCATTTTTAGACACTATTTCCAGTGAGGTTAATGAAATCAATGCCTGTAACTGCATTAAAATAGATAACGGAAAATGGAGCGGATTTAATACCGATATAACAGGTTTTGAAAAATCATTTGTTCCTTGTTTACGGCTGCATAATACACG
Organism: Ginsengibacter sp.; assembly: GCF_057362405.1. Taxonomy (NCBI): domain Bacteria; kingdom Pseudomonadati; phylum Bacteroidota; class Chitinophagia; order Chitinophagales; family Chitinophagaceae; genus Ginsengibacter; species Ginsengibacter sp. Next base: position 3,039 of record NZ_JBMQQG010000184.1, on the reverse strand, counting down.
GGCTCTTATTCTCGGTACCGGGGGCTCTTCAAAGGCAGTTGCTTATGTTTTGAAAAAACTTAAAATTGACTTCTTATTTGTCAGCAGGAACAAAGACTTATCTAAAGAAATCATTAACTATGAATCAATTTCATCTGCAACTATGAAGGAATGCACCATTGTTATTAATACAACTCCATCCGGAATGTTTCCTAACGCAGACCGTTACCCGCAATTACCGTACGAGTTTGTTTCTGACAAACATTACTTTTTTGACCTGGTCTATAATCCATCAAAAACAATATTTCTTTCAAAAGCTGAGGCAATGGGTGCCGTAATAAAAAATGGCGGAGATATGCTTTCAATACAAGCGGAAGAAAGCTGGAAGATATGGTCCCGGTAGTACTTCTCAGTAATTAACCGAGAAGAATCTTTTTCAATTCATCAGGAACCTGCATTATTTCTTTTTCTTTGTAATCAAAACAAACCATTCCGGTCTTTGCCCTCGCAATTAAAATAGATGATTGATCTCTTGTTGTTGACAAAGAATAGAAAAATTCGAAGCCCACTTTAAAAATCTCACCTGTGAACAATGAGACCTCGAGTACGTCTTTGTAAAAAGCTTCGCTTTTGAATTCAACCGAAAGATCATTCATTATAAGTGACGTGCCTGCAACATCCATTTCTGTGTAATTATGTTGATGTAGAAATTGCGTCCGGGCCTCATGAATGATGGCTACCAAAGAATCATTACCAACGTGATTGCCGTAATTAATATCCGTTATCCGTATCGGTATTTGAAATGCGGCAATACATTTTTCAGGCAATTCAATTTTAATTCTCGCCATAAAAAACGAGGTTATTCATTATTATCAAGGGTAGAAGATAGCTGAACTATGTCCAGGAGATTAGTTGACGTTGGTGATAATGTGCTGCCAAGCATAATTTGCTGCCATTTTTCAATTTTCTTATTCCAAACCGGCTTTGGCGGATACTCATTATCGGTAGATTCAATTAACGTGGCAACTTTTGGAGAAATTTTTACCGGCTGACATTCTGGTCCGGCTACCGTGAGATATTTCTTTCCATAACGGGAAGACATTTCATAATTCAACGCCAGCAAATTTTTATCTTTTGCAGAATTGATAATTTCTTTTAAGATTTTATTATTGAGATTTAGAGAATCCTGTATTTGTTTTGGCAATATGTTGTGCGATTGACTCAATAAATTTGAAGCGGTGCCCGGATCTTTTTTGGATGCATTAAAAAATACAGAGACTAAAAAAATGATGATGAGAGATGCGGCGGCAGTAAACCCATAAAAAATAAGATCAGACCTTTTTCGGGAACCTTTCATCGAAACTATTTTAGTAGTGCCGCCATCTAATTCATGAGTTATATGTTGCCAAATTTGGGATGGTGGCTCGACTTCATAATTATATATTTTTTCTTTAAAGTTTTGCATAAACCTTTTAACTATTTATGGTGTTGTTACCGGTTTTATTTATCATTTTTTCAAGAGATTTTTTCAATGCTCCTTTAGCTCTTGCCAATTGAGATTTACTGGTTCCTTCTGTTATTCCAAGTATATCTGCAATTTCTTTATGAGAATACCCTTCAATAACATGCATGTTGAAAACTGTTTTATAACCTGGAGATAATTCATTTACAAGGATAATCAAATCTTTTTCAGCTAACGTATCAAGGATGTTCAGCTCCGTGTCTTCTATCGTATTTTCCTGAACTTCCGTAACATTATATAACTTGACTTTTTTCCTGAAATGCTCAATTGAGGTATTAACAAATATTCTTCTCATCCATCCTTCAAATGATCCGTCTCCCCGGAACTTCAATAAATTCTTAAATACTTTAATAAATCCTTCCTGTAAAAGATCGTTGGCATCGTCAACATTTCCGGAATATCGTAAACATACACCGTACATTTTAGAAGAGAATTTTTTATATAGAAGTTCCTGCATTTGCCGGTTTCCATCAATACAGCCTTTTATTAAGTCTGTTTCCGTAGGTATATGGTTGCTTTGTTCGTTCAAGTTTTTGGTTTAATCATGGACTGGCTATGCAATAATGGTTTCTCTCAACCAGGTAATTAATTTTTCAATGGCCTTTTTCCGGTGGCTGTAAGTGTTCTTCTCAGGAAGTGACATTTCAGCAAAAGTCTTTGTCGCTCCGTCCGGAACAAAAACCGGATCATATCCAAATCCGTTAACTCCTTTTTTTTCTCCAATTATAGTTCCCGTGCATTCTCCTTCAAATATATTGTGTTTTCCGTTAACCGTTAAGCATATAACCGTCCTGAACCGGGCGCTGCGATCAGTTATATTATTTAAGTTGTCAAGTAATTTTGTGATATTATTTTCGAAGGATCTCTCGTCGCCCGCATACCTGGCGCTTCTTACTCCGGGTTCGCCATTGAGCGCCTTAACTTCGAGCCCGGTATCTTCAGCAAAACAATTTATTCCTTTAAGCTTGTAAATAGTGTCCGCTTTTTCAATAGCATTTTCTTGTAACGTGTTAAATGGTTCCGGAATATCAATGTCGATACCTGCTTCCGAAAGAGATAAAATTCTGAAATTATCATTCAACAAGCTTTTTACTTCAATAACTTTATTGGAATTATTTGTGGCAAATATCAGTGTTATCATTTCCGCTTTTGAATATTAAATATTTTTTGAAGACAAGCCCATAATCGCTTTTTAAGCTCTTTATCCAATTGGATTTCTGTTAATGGTGGGCTTATCATATATAACTGATCCTGAAAATTTTGCAACTGGAAAAAAGGAATTTCGAAAGGCAGATCCAATTCATTCGCCGATACCCCGAACATCAAAATTTTATCCGGGTGGAACTGATCATTTATATCGGGATAACTGAAACCGGGCCTTTCGCAAAAGTTCAAGAAGGCTATATCTGCCATTGTTAAACTGCAGGCATCTAATAAATCATTCAAGAATTTCATTTGATTATCTCCGAGAAATTTATTTTGACTATCATTTCCTATAACGACGATTTTCTTTGCATTGCCGCCCAGGAAATTGATTT
>NZ_JBMQQG010000183.1:0-5468 GCF_057362405.1 Ginsengibacter sp. | reverse complement strand
GTTGCATCTGCCGTGGTATTTGATTTTAGCAGATGGTTTGCAAACAGGAAGGCACCTGCTGGAAGTGAAAATAGTTTCAACTAAAGGTGAACCTGGGGGCAACGCATGCCGCATTGTACACTTCCTCGTGAATAAATAATTGGGGAATAGAAAAATGAAAAATAGAAAAGAAATATATCTGCCATGTACAAAAATTTGTTGTCAGGTAAATCGCGGCAATAAGTTTTACGCGGTTAGTGATAATGCCTTAAGTGCAGGAAATGAGTCTGTCTATCTTTTTTAATATACAACTACAATGCAAAAAGCTCTCGCATCACTTCTGTTATCTTTTCTTTTTTTTAACGCTAATGCGCAGCATGAGACAGACAATTTTATTTCTACACAGGATGCTGCCCGGCAGTATGATCAACAGTACCCACAGCCGCTGCTGTTAGTTTTTCCTGAAATAAAAGAAAAGCCAATCAAATGGGATGATTCACTTCGTTTAAAGTGGTTGAAAAATAATTACGATGTCACGCCATATATTTTGCATGCGCAGCCGGGTGAATATTTTGTATTTCAGTTAGCAGCGTGGGCCGTAGCTGAGGATGTGAAAAATGTGCAGGTGCATTTTTCGGATTTAAAAAGCGATGGCAACAAGATAATCACCTCCGGAAAAATCACCTGTTTTAATACAGGAGGAATCAATTACCAGGGCAATCCTTTTACAAAGAGTATTAATATACCGGCAGAAAAGGTTCAGGCATTATGGATAGGAATCGATCTTCCTGCAACTGCAAAAGGTACCTATAACGGAACGATTTCTGTTTCTGCTGACGGTGTCAACGCAAAAGAAATAAAAATTAAATTAGAGGTTGGCGGAAAAATAGTGGCTAACCATGGGTTCAATGAGGGCAAGAGTTTATCCCGGTTGGCCTGGCTTAATTCAACCGCAGGGATAGATAATAACATTACTAAAGGCTATATCCCCGTAAGCAGGTCAGGCAGCACCCTTCATATTTTAGGCCGCTCTATGAAAATTGGTGCAAATGGCTTACCTGAAAAGATCACTTCTTATTTTTCGCCATCCAACCAGTCTGCTTCTGCAAAAGGAGATGATATTATTGATACGCCGTTTCATTTCATTGTTGAAAAAGAAAACGGTGAGATTATTCATTTAAGTCCTGGTAAGATTCAATATACAGGACAAACTTCTTCGGCTATAAACTGGAAGGTTATTAATACTGCTGCTGAATGTGATATCGTTTGTGCGGGTACGTTAGCGTATGATGGCTTCGCAAATTTTCGTCTACAGCTAAAAGCAAAAGAAACCATTCATATAAAAGATATCCGGTTAGAAGTTTCAATGGATAAAGATAAAGCTACCTACATGATGGGATTAAACAAAGAAGGTGGCTTGAGACCTAAAGACTGGCAATGGAAGTGGGATAGTACAAAGAACCAGGATGCTTTGTGGACGGGCGCTGTAAACGGGGGCCTGCGAATAAAGTGGAAGGCTGAAAATTATGTGTTGCCGTTAGTGAATATCTATTACAGTTTTGGTCCACTGCATCTTCCGCCTTCCTGGAGCAATGATGGCAAAGGAGGCGTGCATGTTTATGAGAAGGATAACACCGTTATGATCAATGCTTATTCAGGCGCACGCGAAATGAAGAAAAATGAGCAATTGAATTATGATTTTGAATTGCTGATTACGCCTTTCAAAACCATGAATAAAGAAATTCAATTTGCTGACCGCTACTACCATTCGGACAAAGATGAAAGTGCTTCTTTCATCAGGGCAGCAGATAGTTTGGGTGCGAATATTATTAACGTTCACCACAAGAAAGATATCTATCCTTACATCAACTACCCGTATGCAGATGCAAATGTGAAAGATTTGAAAGGCTTCATCGACAAAGCGCACAAAGATGATAAGCGGGTGAAAGTCTATTATACTACCAGGGAATTAACGACCAATCTTCCCGAGCTATGGGCCTTTAAAAGTTTAGGTGGTGAAGTGATTTATCCCGGCCCCGGTAATAATGCCAAAACATTGATTCATCCTAACGGGCCGGACCAATGGCTGAAAGATAACCTGAGGAAGAATTATATTCCGGCATGGGTGGCTAATTTTACCACCGGTAAATATGCAGGCACACGGGATTTATCTGTAATCACCACACCTGACAGCCGGTTAAATAATTTTTATATAGCAGGATTAGATTGGATGACGAAGCATTTGAAAATCGACGGTATATATATCGATGATTGTTCCCTCGATAGAATTACGATTCAAAGAGCCAGGAAAATTTTGGATAATAACCGCCCGGCTGCGAGGATAGACATGCATAGCTGGAATCATTTCAATCAATATGCCGGGTATGCGAGTTGTTTAAATCTTTACATGGATTTGCTTCCTTATGTTGACCAATTATGGATTGGTGAAGGAAGAAATTACAATACGCCACCCGACTACTGGCTGGTGGAAATTGCAGGAATTCCTTTCGGTTTGCCCAGCCAAATGTTGGAAGGAGGAGGAAATCCCTGGATGGGAATGATATATGGTATTACTAACCGGGCAGGCTGGATCGGCAATCCGCCCGACAATATCTGGAAATTCTGGGATCAATATCATATTCAGCAAAAAGAAATGATTGGTTACTGGGATGCAAACTCACCGGTAAAATCTTCTAATGATTCAGTGAAAGTTACCGTGTACAAAGGGAAACAGCAGTCCATTATAGCAGTCGCCAATTTTGGAAATACAGATCAGTTCACTTCTCTCAAAATAAATTTTCAACAATTAGGATCGAACCAGGCAAATGTTTCCTTTCACATTCCTTCGATATTAAGATTCCAGGATGATCAGCAACTAAATTCATTGGAACAAATTAATGTACGGGCAGGAAAAGGTTATTTGATTGTTGTAGAAAATAAAAAGTAAGCATGATTATTTTGAAAAATATAAAAATTACATTATCGCTTCTTGCATTGTTGTATCAAATAAATATAAATGCACAGCAGGTAACGATACAATCATTATTAAAAGAAATGGCCTGCAGAAACTGCCTTGCCAGGTATCCATTTCCTGCCTACGCTTCATTGCAGGCCAGCAGTTATAACCGGGTATCCACTGCAAGGAATGCTCCGGGATGGTTTGCCGACAGTGATGGTACTGGTTTCATACGGACAGAAGAAAAGAATGGGAAGACAGAATGGGTAGTGATGGAACATGATGGCCCCGGAACGATTACTAAAATGTGGGCGCCTTATTTTTATTATGGAGGACTTGATGACCTGGAAGGCCCCAATATTAATATCTATTTGGATGGCTCGGATACACCGGTTATCAGCGAAAATTATTTCAAGCTCATTACAGGCAAAGGTTCAGTTCCTGCTCCTTTTGCGGAGGTAACAGCAAGGGCCGGAGATTGTTATTTGCCCATCCCTTTTGCCAAAAGTTGTAAAATTACATTTGATAAAAAGCCTTTTTATTATATTATAAATTACAGGAGTTATGCAAAAAATATTGTTGTAAAAACATTCAACATAGGCCAGTTGAAAACAGTTCTCCCGCTCATGGATGAAATAAGAAAATCTCTTTATTCAGTGTACGCTGATGAGGCCGGTGTTTCGATTAATACGAAAGGAATTTTAGGAGCCGGAAAAGAACTCCATTTGAAAATAAGTAAGGCTGGTGCAATCAATCAACTACAAATTTGGGTTGATCCGGTTCAAATAAAAATACATCCCGAACTACTTCGTTCAGTTGTTTTAATTGCAAAGTTTGACGACGAGCAAACCGTATGGACACCATTAGGCGACTTCTTTGGCAGTGCCAATGAATTAAATCCTTTTCAAACCTGGACCAGGACAGTAAATTCATTGGGCCAAATGATTTGTACCTGGGTAATGCCATTTAAATCATCTGCTGATTTTTATATTAAAAATATAAGCAAAACAAATATTGATATTGAAAATTTTGAGATTAAATACGGCAATTGGAAATGGGATGAACGATCCATGTATTTTCATGCAAACTGGCGAAGCGACGATGTAGTACAAGGATCTGTTTTTGAAGACTGGAATTTTATAGACATCAGGGGTAAAGGAATATTAGCGGGTGACGCATGGACGGTGCTTAATCCCGACTATGGCTGGTGGGGGGAGGGTGATGAAAAGATATATGTGGATGATGCATGGGATAAAAAATTTCCAACTCAATTTGGCACCGGTACCGAAGACTATTATGGTTGGGCAGGCGGCGAAATTCCGACTAAAGATGATGTGTTTAGCCATCCTTATTTAGCCAACATAGAAGTAGGATCAGCCACCAGTAAAAGACGAGGTGTTCGTGGATTTAATATTTGCACAAGAGTAAGGGCATTGGACGCAATTCCATTTACTAAAAGATTAGTATTTGATATGGAAGCTTCTCCCGGTGTAGATATCCGCAATCCATGGGATTACCTGGCTTATTCCTCCGTTGTATTTTGGTATGCACAATCCGGTGCAGTAAGCAACAGGCCTCCATTGCCCCGGCAAGCTGCTGAACCTATTATTACACTTCATAAAATTGATAGCATGGAGGTTGAAAGTAAAAAAAAATAATATTTCCCTTTCATTTTGCTGCAGCTAACGGTGGCATTAGCCACGAGAGCAAACAGTAGAATGAAAATTCATCTTAAAGTAATGTTTTAATAATTTTTATTTTTTATATGACACGTTTATTATTTCCAATCTTAGTTTTTTTGTCCGCAAATTGTTTAGCCCAAAAAGCGGCAATCATCCATGTGATTCCGCATACCCGGACCACCGTGGTTTGCAATCCTAAAACAGGTGCCAATGCTTATGATAAGTGGGGCGTATTTCCTTCGCCGAAATTTCCTGTGAGGAAAATTATGATGAATGTTACGCTCGGTAGTCCGGATAGTTTGCTCACTGCGCATTGGGATTACCTGGATCATATTTACATCAGGCGAAAAGGAGGCGTAAATGGAAAACAGGTTAACTATGAATTGGGCAGAATGCTTACTCCTTATGGAAGTATTTACAACAAAGGCTGGAGCTGGAAATGGAAGGTAGATGTTAGTGACTTTGCTCCATTGCTGCGGGATAGTGTTGAGATCGAATACGTACATTCCGGTTATGAGGGTACAACAGTTGGCTGGGCACTAACGATTGATTTTGAAATCATGTCTGGTCCACCGGTAGTTGTTCCGTTGGGCATAACGCCTCTTTGGAACGATAGTTATAAATATGGCGATCCGAAGGAAAAAATTGAAGATAAATTATTACCCATCACTTATGAATCGGTGAAGGGCGCAGCCATCAGCAGGATACGTATTCAACATACAGGGCATGGGATGGATGAGCCAAAAGGTTGTAGCGAGTTTTGTTCAAGATGGCGGCAGATTAATGTTGACGGTACCCAGGTGGATTATCGAAACCTTTGGAAAGATTGCGGTAACAATCCCCTGTATCCG
>NZ_JBMQQG010000182.1:0-69825 GCF_057362405.1 Ginsengibacter sp. | reverse complement strand
TAAGCGAACAGGATAAAAGTAAAACAATAAAGGACTTATCAGTTGTATCTATAAACTGAAGGAGATAGCTTTGCATAAACCTCAAAATAATAAACTCTTTTAACCTAACAAATCCTTCCTCAACCTTTGACCTAATAAAAACCCATTTCCTGAATTACAGAAAATGGATATCTAAGGAATTATCGGGATGACCCTATTTAAGACACTGAACAATACAGATAGATTTTCAATTTTTAGCCCCCTGGTAAATTTATCGACACAAAATTGTTTGCTATAAGTTCCCTTTAACGCCTCACCATTTTATCTTTTACAATTTCGTTAATCACTTTTTCCCGCAGGTTCTGGCTAATGGTAATCTTTGCATTGCCAATATCTAAAACATTACCTTCTATACTTTTCACTTTATGCATGTTTACAATAAAAGATTTATGTACTTTAATAAAAATATGGGCAGGCAACTGTTCTTCCAGGCTTTTTATTGTAACATAAACCAACATCTTTTTTGAATTTGTGTAAAGCATCACATAATTCATCATTGCTTCAGCATACATTAAATCATTATAAAAGACTTTTTCAAGCTGGCCATTACATTTGATAAAAAAGTGGTCGTTGTTTTTAGTTGGTTCGGGCGTGGTTATCTTTTTTAATTCCCTCCGTTCTTTTGCTTTGTTACAGGCTTTCAAAAACCGCTCAAAAGCAATTGGCTTCACTAGATAATCCAGCACCTCCAGCCCGAAGGCCTCAACAGCATAATCTGCATAAGCGGTGGTCATGATAATATCTACATTTAACCTGGTAGTTTTTAAAAAATCAACACCATTTATTTTAGGCATATTAATATCCAAAAACACTATATCGATATCATTTTCATTTAGCAATGACATTGCTTTTAATGGGTTCTCCGCCTCACCCGATAATTCCAGATAATCTATCTCCTCAATAAATTCCTGCAGTACTTTCCTGGCAATAGGTTCATCATCTATGATAATGCATTTCAGTTTCATGCTAAGTCGATCGTTAAATTCGTTTCATAATAGTCACGCTCCATCTTTGTAGTGAGATTATATTTACGAGGATACAGTAACTCTAATCTTCTTTTCAAATTTACAATGCCAATACCATTTGAATTACCCGGTGCGGCAGGTTGCCGTAATTCCATTGTATTAAAAAAAGAGCAATGTAAAATAGTACCTTCTGTAAATAATCTGATGTCAATTTTATTTTCTTTGTCGCAAAAATTGCTAACAAATTTGAAAGCATTTTCGATGAGTACTACCAACAAAAGGGGTGCAATATTCAGACCCGGCTCAATATTTCCAATTTCAAGATTTACAATCAAATATTCATTTTTTCGCAAGCGTTGGAAAGCGACATAGTTCGTCACATATTCGATTTCTTTTTTTAAAATAACTTTTTCCGCGCCACAATCATATAACTGGTATCGCAATAATTCAGAAAAATGCAACAGGATATTCCTTGCTACCTGGTTGGTTTTATCAATATGCCCGTAGATCGTATTAAGTGAGTTAAAAAGAGCATGAGGATTAATTTGAGCTTTTAAATAATCCAGCTCATTTTTTATTCTTTCTTTCTCCAAAAACTCCAGCTGTTGTTGGGTTTGAATCCTGTCAATAAGCATTTTCGTCATGGTAACCACCAGTACCCACAGCGATATATTGATGAATGAATTGAGGTACAGTGTAGCGAAGTCAGTTACCCGAACACCACTAAAAAAGTACAGGTTCATTTGTAATGCCACGAGGGCCCTGAGCCATGCCGAAAATGCTATGACTATTATGACTGACGATACAAAAAGAACATTTTTCTTTTTCAATAAAAATTGCGGAACGATGAAATTGGTGATGACATAATAATCGGCTGTTATGAAAATCAGGTAGCAAAACTCAATGGTCATGGTTTTAGTAATCGAAACCGAGTAACTCCGAAATGCCAGCACCCACAAGAGATAAATCGCCGCCCAAATAAGCACATGATGTATGACCTTGTTTGTTTTCAAGATTATGTTTTATCAAAGGTATAACTGCTTTACTGTTTTTTTAGCTTATTACATTAAACAGGAGAAAAGCCTGATTAAACAATACTTTATCAAGTAAAAGAACTAGATGCTGTAAATAATTTTAAATAAAATAACAGACAGATGATGTTTGCAGTATCAAATTAATCAAAACAAAAAAAAATGGAAAACGAAACGCATATTAAAAGAGATGAAAATAATGACGGCATAGACAGGGCCGGGTTTTTAAAATGTATGGCATGGGCAGGAACGGGAGTGCTTTGGATGATGTCCGGAGGAATAATGAAATCTTTTGGAATGAGCCAGCTGATTGACAAATCGACCGGGAATCTTAAAAAGGGATTAATACTGCCTAAAGCAGACTTTAGTTTTGTCCAAATCAGTGATAGCCATATTGGCTTTAGCAAACCCGCGAATACAGATGTTGTAGGAACCTTACAAGCGGCCATAGATAAGATTAACGGAATGCTAACTCCCCCGTCTTTTGTCCTGCATACAGGCGATCTTACTCACCTTGCCCAGGCTGATGAATTTGATGCATTAGAGCAAACTTTGAAAAGTGCAAAAACTGAAAAAATATTTTATGTGCCAGGCGAACATGATGTAACCGATAATGGGAAATTATACCTCGAGCGCCACGGTAAAGGAACTTTCGGGGATGGCTGGTACAGCTTTGATTCACACGGTGCACATTTTATCGGCCTTGTAAATGTATTAGGCGAAGGTGAGGGTGGACTAGGTTTTCTTGGTGATGCGCAGCTTGAATGGCTCGAGAAAGACGTGAAACATCTATCAAGCAGTACACCCATCGTCGTGTTTGCGCATGTGCCACTTTGGGCAGTTTATCCGCAATGGGGCTGGGGAACATCTGATAGCGAAAGGGCGCTTTCTTATCTCAGGCGATTTGGTTCAGTTTCAGTCTTGAACGGCCACATTCATCAGACAATACAAAAAATCGAGGGCAATATCACTTTTCATACAGCAATGTCAACTGCATTTCCGCAGCCTGCGCCTGGTAGTGCTCCATCACCTGGTCCAATGAAAGTGCCTGCGGAAAAGCTTAGAAGCGTGTTGGGATTAACAAGTGTCAACTACGTAGAGCATAGCCACACGCTGGCTATAACCGACATGCCTTTAATGGACGCAACCGAAAAAGCCATGGGTCAATAGTCGCTTAAGAATGTTGGTATTAAAAATTTATTTCTTACGTGATTAAAGAATAAAAAGTATGAAGAAAATGTTTTTGTTATCAGTAGTTATACTGACAGGGAATTTGTTATTAGCTCAATATAGACCGACCAACAATGGCTCTTCGATCCAATTCAAAATAAAAAATTTTGGCATTAATACACCGGGGGCCTTTACGGGATTGCAGGGGAATATCAGTTTTGATATTAATCACCTGGAAGCGGCAAATTTTGATGTAACCATTGACGCCAATACAGTAAATACCGACAACGAAATGCGGGATAATCATTTACGGCGTGAGACTTATTTTGATGTGACCAATTATCCCAGGATTCATTTTGTTTCCACCAAAGTAACTCCGTCTGCCAAGGCCGGGATACTAATGATCTTCGGGAGGCTTACAATTAAAAATCATACAAAAGAGATTTTATTTCCATTTACAGCCGAGGCAACAAATGATGGATATCTTTTCAAAGGAATGTTCACGATCAACAGGAGAGATTTTGACGTCGGGGGTGCAAGCATAATTTCGGATGACCTTGACGTTCAGTTAAGCATAGCGGCGAAGAAATAAGACTAATGGTCATTACACGAATAATACAAATCGCAATTTTTTAATTTATGTTAATCAGCAGAAAGATGATAGTAGCCGGTGGTTTGGTTGCCGTAGTTGTAATCAGTGTAGCAGCAATTAATCCCATCCGACAAACCGGTGAGTTCAAAAACCTTAAGGTGTTGCCAAAGGACATCGGCTCCAAAGATTTGCAAAAAATAATGGTGGATGAATTCCAGGATGGTTTGGGTGTTGGATGTAATTTCTGTCATGCAAAGGAAAAAGGATCGCTGCATCTTGATTTTGCAAGTGATGAAAAACCTGAAAAAGAAATTGCCCGTTCGATGATGCTCATGACATTGGATGTAAACAAGAAATATTTTGGGGTGGAAAATCCATTGATAGGAGACAGTGTATTAACGATATCATGCAACACCTGCCACCAGGGAACACCACATCCTGGTAGGTCAGAATAATTCATTCAATGGTCACGTACCACTTTATAATAACTCTGAAATGAAAAAAATCATCCTATGGTTCCTAAATAGCCCGGTAACAGGCCCCTCCTCAATATTAGCGCTTCGCCTGATGGCAGGAAGCCTGATTTTTGGGGAGGGCATTTTACAACTGTGGTGTATGCGCCAGGGAGCCGGAGCGCTTACAAAGATGGATTTTGATTTGCCCGATACCACAACATATATAACCGCAACATTGGAAATTGTTAGTGGCTTATTCTTAATCCTCGGTTTGTTCACGAGAATAACCGTTTTATATATTATTCTGCAAGTGTTAAGAACACTCAGTCTAAAAATTGATTTATATTTCGCGATAAGATTTTTGCAATTACCGCCCGATTCTACAAGCGCCATTTGGGTCGCCTTGTACGACCTGCGCTCTTACTATGCACAATTACTCGTTTGTCTTTTTTTATTGTTAGAAGGTGCCGGGAGAAGATCGATTGATTTTAAAATCCATATATCAAAGAAGGTGTATAGCATGGGTGACAATTAGTTTGCGTGTTACAGACGATGCATGATTGCTGCTATTTGCGAGTGGCTGTTGAAGGCATTATAGACAACATGGGTCGCGAAAATGTGCAGGTATGATTTTATAAAGGGATAACACGCCTTTAATTATCATAAGACGCAGACTAAATACAATTACCCGATACTTCCGTGGTGTGGTAATGATCATAAATATTGGTAACACTTTTCAATAGCATTTCGATAGCGCCATTTACAAAAAATGTTTTTTAACTTTAGTGGCTTGCCATCTGTTATTCCCTATCCGTTAAAAATTTATGATTATAACAAATCGATTCAAACAAGGGCATGATACGAAGAAAAATTATTTACCTTTTGCTCCTTACTGTTTCATGTACTCCGGTAAAAATATTTGCACAGCATGCGATGCATCATGACTCGGCTGCACAAAATATTATATCCGGTGTAGAACCGCAACCCTTACTGGCACAGGCTGTTCGTTTGAAGGATGCTTTATCTTTTTTAGGAAGTCCATTGTCTCAACAGGATGAAAAGCGTTTGGTGGCTTTGCAACAACAGCCGCTTAATCAGCAGGTAGTAAATGATGTGCAGGCTATTCTCGATCCATATTGTCTTGCCTTTATAAACATCAATCCCGAAGCACGGGTGAAGGTTGAAAGAGGGCCTGCAAAAGCAAGGCTGATCCAGGGGGGCTGGGTTAGTTTTTTAGTAAAAGTAAATAATGATGCGGGGGTTACTGCGCAACTCGCAGCCGAAAGCCCCAATGCAGCAACCCCGTTATATGCGCCTTCGTTTGATCCAAAAGTTGACGAAAAAAAAGTACTTACGGCGGGCCAGGTTGCCAATCGTTTTCTTGAGGTGCAGGTATATCACAATCGTCCGCTGCTTCCAAATCTATCAGGTTTAAAATTGGAATATGCAGTGCTGCAGATCTACAGTAAAGACAGCGGCCAACGGGAAGTGGAATTGGGATTTAATATCGGGCAGGGCACGCAGGACATTGGTTTCCGCAATACAATCAATATCCTTTTTTCTATAAGGCCTTCCGTAAAAGTTACGCTCCATATAAAAGATGATGATGGAACTCCTGCAATGGCATCGTTCCTCATTACCGATGGCATAGAACGTATCCTGGATGATAGCATCAATACGATCGCAAAAGCAGACTTTCGCTTCGTGGCAGCGCAGCGTGAGTTCCAGTCGAATCTTGGAGCGTTTAGCGATTTCAAAGTTCCTAATGAACTTATAGGTATTTATCCATTGCCTTCAAGAAGAGTGGCTGCATATGACGAGTATCCGGATTTTTTCTTTCAATCGCAAATTTATCGGGCTGACGGCGAGCATGTGGAACTGCCAGCCGGTAAGTATAATGTCACGTTTACAAGAGGGCCTGAATACACTCCTCAAAAAATGCAGCTTAACGTTCCTCCGAATGTTAGTACTTACGAGGCCACATTTAGATTGAAACGATGGATCAACATGGAGAAGCTTGGCTGGTATAGCGCGGATCATCATGTGCATGCTGCCGGTTGCAGTCATTATGATAGCCCGGAGGAGGGAGTAAAAACAATAGATATGTGGCGACAAGCGTTGGGTGAAGATTTGAATGTAGCAGCCGTGCTTGCATGGGGACCAAGTTGGTATCACCAGAAAACTTTCTTTACCGGAAAGGATGATCCACTTTCAACGTCCACCAACATTATACGCAACGATGTTGAGGTATCCGGTTTTCCTTCTTCACATGCGGGTCATGTTGACCTGCTCAGGCTTAAAGAAGATGATTATCCCGGTACAACAAAGATCGAAGAATGGCCCAGTTGGACGATGCCTGTTCTTGCCTGGGCAAAATCACAGGATGCAGTTACCGGGTATGCTCATTCGGGATGGGGGCTGGAGCCCACAGAGCCAACTAATGACCTTCCTAATTATGTGTTGCCAAAAATGGACGGCATAGGTGCCAATGAATACATAGTCACCGTTACACAAAATGTGGTTGACTTTTACAGTGCCGGTAATACACCTGCTCCGTGGGAGTTAAATATGTGGTATCATACCCTCAACTGTGGTTTTACCACCCGGCTGAGTGGCGAGACAGATTTCCCTTGCATTTTCGACGAACGTGTTGGATTGGCACGCAGTTATTTTAAACCGGATGGCGCACTTACCTATGACCGTTATGTAGACGCTATCAAAAAAGGCCGCTGCTATGTTTCTGATGGAAGTTCACATATTATTGATTTCTCCGTTAATGGTTTGGAACCTGGCATAAAGGACAGCAGGCTTTCTTTAAACGGAAAGCAAACAGTAAAAATAACAGCAAAAGTGATTGCGAATCTTTCAGCGCAACAGGATGCTGCAGGCGCAGCCATTGCGCAAAGAGCGGTGATGGAGCAACCTTACTGGAATATTGAAAGGGCACGCATCGGTAAAACTCAAAATGTATATGTGGAACTAATTGTAAATGGCGAATCGGTGGATAAAAAAGAAATCGTTGCGGATGGACAATGGCAAAATGTAGCATTTACCTATCCCGTTGGCAGATCGTCGTGGGTAGCATTAAGAGTTTACCCAAGTTCACATACCAATCCTGTTTTTGTAATAGTTGATGGTAAACCCATTCATGAACTCCGAAGCGCTGAATGGTGCAGAAAGGCATTAGATCAATGCTGGAAAATGAAGCAGGGAAACATTCGTGCTGAGGAACGCACTGCTGCTGAAGAAGTTTATAATAAGGCTCGAAAAATTTATCACAGAATTATAAGCGAATCATCGGGGAAGTAGTTTATCTTAAGATTAGTTTGATTGCTTGAGCAAGTATTATACAAACGACATCACTTTCTTATTTTCCACTTTTGCGCCTTCTAACGCATATTCCTTAATTACTCTCAATATCTCCCCAACACTCCATGCCTGTGCCACACAACCACGTGGATGATGAGGTGGTTCCGCATCAAAAATTTCAGAAATACTTCCTATGCAACCTTCATTTAAATGATATTTAAAATCATCAATGACTTTTTGTGCTTTAGCAATTCCTTCTTCACCATTTACTTTGACAATTGCATCTACATAGGACCCCAACAGCCAACTCCACACGGTTCCTTCATGATAGGAAGAATCCCTGTGCCAGGCATCTCCGCCATAAACCGGCACATAATGTGCATCGCGTTTTGGTAAACTTTTTAAACCAACAGGCGTATATAAATTTTCTTCGACAATGTTAAGGACGGCTCTTGCACGATCACGTTCAATTAACGGATATGGAAGACTTATGGCAAAAAGCTGGTTGGGCCTTATTTCATTATCAGGATTTCCGTCTTCATCAATTACGTCATATAAATATTGCCCCTGGTCAAACCAGAATTTATTGGTAAAACTATCCTTAGCCTTTTCAGCGCTTATGTTTACAATCGATGCGTCGTTTTGCTGGTTGTTTAAATTAAGCACTTCAGCAAATATTTTTAAGGCATTATACCACAGCGCTTGAATCTCAACCGGCTTTCCCATGCGGGGTGTTACTACCCATGTTCCAATTCGTGCATCCATCCACGTTAGTTGCTGCCCTTTTTCACCTGCATATAATAATCCATCTTCATCTACATGAATATTGTACCGGGTTCCCCTAAAGTGCCAGTCGATAATTTCTTTTAATACAGGTAAAATTTCGTTAATAATAAAATCGGTATCATCAGTATGCTGCAGGTATTTATGCACAGCGATAAAATACCAAAGCGTTCCATCCACGTTATTATATTCAGGAGCTTCACCGTTATCCTGGAAACGATTGGGTAACATTCCCATGCTTACGTTTTTCGCAAAGGCCGCAAGAATTTTCCTGGCATCCTCGTACCTGCCGGTACTTAAACAAAGGCCTGGTAATGAAATCATGGTATCTCTTCCCCAATCTGTAAACCAATGATAGCCCGCAATGATCGTTTTCAAATCCTCACCTCGTTTAACAATGAATTGATCTGCGGCAAGTGTTAATTGTTCTGTTGTCTCATCATTCAAATTTTGTATAAGTGACTCTCTTCTTTGCGTTTCTTTCTTGAATAATTCTAACGCATCTCTTTCTGTGGGATCTTCTGTTGAAAGAATAATTCCCAATATGTTTCCTTCATGTAACTCAAAGGAGAATTTACCAGGATTAAATAAGTCTTCGATAAAATCCAGACCGCGGTATTGTTCTACGCTGTAGTTAAAATTATAAAACCATTTTGGGTCTGCGTCATAATTACTACCGGGAACCTTGATGAATATATCAGGGGTTTCTTCATATGCTTTTATTTTAAAAATGTTATTATCAAATGATGCATGCCTGTTGATCGAATCATTGGCATGCATCATACTGTGATAGCCTCTCACGGCGAGTAAGGGCAGTAATTCAAGGAAAAAAGATTGTTTTGCTTTTAATACATTATAAATGATGACGACGGTGTTTTCGCCATGAATCATGGCAATTGTTTTCTTTAGTCGCACGCCATCAACTTCATAGATGAATTCGGGAAATAAATTTTTTGTAAAGGTCGTCGCATACTTATACCCTTTGGGAGAAATTGCATCTCCATAATTATTGGTTCCTAACTCAAATCGTTCGCCACCTGAAATGATGGCCTCATCTAATTTTGACACAAGGACCATTCTTTCGGTAGGAGGAACTGTAGCTGCAACCAGCAATCCGTGGTAACGCCGCGTATTACATCCAATAACTGAAGAGCCGCTCCAGCCGCCTAAACCGTTTGTTTCAAGCCATTCGTTTTGAATCGCCCCGTTGTAGTTTTCGAGAATTGTTTTATCGAGCATCAACATGATTTCAATTTTACCTAACGTTGACTAATATTCGAAGAATAGAATCTGTTCAACCAGCAATTTCAGAAATCACCGGTTTTTCTTTTATACTTTCTTTTTCTTTTCTTCTTGGTTGTATTAACTTGGCGACTAAACCGGTCCATCCTGTTTGATGCGAAGCCCCAACACCTCTGCCACTGTCACCATGAAAATATTCGTAGAACAAAATGTAATCTTTGAAATTCGGATCATTCTGTAATTTCCAATTGTCTCCTAAAAATGCACGCCTGCCATTTTCATCCCTCACAAATAATCCGGCTAAACGTTTTGAAATTTCACTGGCAACTTCGTCAAGGGTCATGTTCACACCACTTCCTGTAGGGCATTCTACTTTGAAGTCATCTCCATAGTAATAATGGAAACGCTGAAGGCTTTCCACCAGTAAATAATTTACCGGCATCCAAATAGGTCCGCGCCAGTTACTGTTGCCTCCAAACAAACCGGTTGTGGATTCGCCTGGCGTATACTCAACGCTGAAACGATTTCCATTAACCCAAAATTCATAAGGATGCTCATCGTGATATTTTGAGATGGCACGAATACCATAGTCGCTGAAGAACTCACTTTCATCTAGCATTCTTTGCAAAATTTTTTTCATGCGGTGGCCGCGTAGCAGGCTCAGCAAATGTTTTTCATTCTCATTTTTTTCCTGCCATCTTGAAACGAGACTCGCGAGGTCGGGCCGGTTCATTAAAAACCATTGCAGCCTTTTCGTAAATTCCGGCACCGCTTCCAGTAATTCATGATCCAATACTTCCACCGCAAACATGGGGATAAGACCGACCATGCTGCGAACTTTCAGTTTTACACTTCCGTCATCAGGCATTTTCAGTACATCATAAAAAAACTGGTCTTCTTCGTCCCAAAGGCCGCCCATGTCCATAGCCATGTTTGCCATAGCACCTGCTATGTATAAGAAGTGTTCGAAAAATTTAGTTGCCATGTTCTCATAAACCGGGTTGAATTTCGCCAGTTCCAAAGCGATACGCATAAGGTTTAAAGAATACATAGCCATCCAGCTTGTTCCGTCTGCCTGCTCAATATGTCCACCGGTGGGGAGAGGAGCACTTCTGTCAAACACACCTATGTTATCCAGTCCTAAAAATCCCCCCTGGAAAATATTATTTCCCTCTGCGTCTTTGCGGTTTACCCACCACGTAAAATTCAGGAGTAACTTGTGAAAGACACTTTCCAAAAACTTCGTGTCTCCTTTTCCGTTATTGTTCTTTTCATCAATCTTATACACTCGCCATGCTGACCAGGCATGTACTGGCGGATTCACATCACCGAAGGCCCATTCGTATGCTGGCAATTGGCCGTTTGGATGCATGTACCATTCCCTGGTTAATAATAACAATTGATTCTTTGCAAATTCTGCATCTACCAGTGCGAATGATACGCAATGAAAAGCAAGATCCCAGGCAGCATACCATGGATACTCCCATTTATCAGGCATTGAAATAATATCGGCATTGTTGAGATGCGCCCATTCACGATTGCGGCCATTCTTTCTTGACGATGGAGGCGAGGGTTGATCCGGATCACCTTTTAACCACCGGTCAACGTCGTAATAAAAGAACTGTTTGCTCCATAGCATTCCAGCCAGCGCCTGGCGTTGTACCAGTCTTTCATCATCTGTTGGTATGTCTTTTTGTAACTCATAGTAGAAAGAATGTGCTTCATTTAAACGTTTCCTGAAAATATTATCATAGTCATCGAATGCATCCTGCAGGTTTCCTTCTCTTAAGCGAAGCCTTATCGTTTCATATTTCCCGGCCTCTATATTTAGTTCGAAGTTGAAGGCAGCTTTTGTTCCCTGCTGGTTCACATTGATAGCTTCCTCATTTCCATGAACGATGAATTCATTAATGCCATCCTTGCAATAACGATTTGAATTTTCAACGCCGTACAATTTTTTATTGTTGGATTCATTATCACAAAAAATAGCTTCTGTTTTTGTATCTGAATATAAAGTAAAGCTTCCCAGGGCTTCATGATGGATGCTGATATCATCATTGTTAGACGACATCATCTGCGGTTTGTAATCATCATAGCCCCAGGCCCATGTATTGCGAAACCAAACAGTCGGCAATACGTGTAAAGATGCATCTTCATCTCCACGGTTGTGGATGGTTATCTTAATGAGAATATCATTTGCACTTGCCTTTGCATATTCGACAAACACATCAAAATATTTATTCTCGTTAAAAATTCCGGTATCAATTAATTCAAATTCGGGTTGGGTCTTATCTCTGCCCCGGTTTTCATTTACCAACTCATTGTAAGGATAGGCAGCCTGTGGATATTTATACAACATCTTCATGTAAGAGTGCGTGGGAGTAGAGTCGAGATAATAATATAACTCCTTCACATCTTCCCCATGGTTGCCTTCATTACCGGTAACGCCAAAATATCTTTCTTTAATAATCGGATCTTTTTTGTTCCACAAAGCAAGTGCAAAACAAAGCAGTTGCTGATCGTCACTAATACCTGCAATTCCTTCTTCGCCCCAGCGGTATGTTTTGCTTCGAGCGGCATCATGGCTTACAAATTCCCATGCTGTACCGTTGGCGCTGTAGTCTTCGCGAACAGTTCCCCATTGGCGGTCGGTTACATAAGGGCCCCATTTTTTCCAGTTTGTTTTTCCTTCTTTATGTTCCTGTAACCTTATTTGTTCCTGCATAATAATTTTTTTAAATAGAAAGAATGATTATAACACGATACCTAACTATCTGCCATATACGAAACTATCCATTATCCTCAAACCCGGGATATAAGGTCATACCACCGTCAACAAAAAGCGTGGTTCCGTTTACGTAATCCGCATCGTCACTTGCAAGAAACACGGCAGCATTTCCAATATCCTGAACCTGGCCGATACGTTTTTCAGGAATCAATTTTAATAAATCCTGTAAATGTGCTGCAGTATCCCAGGCGTCATGATTGATAGGCGTTGCAATAGCCCCCGGCGCGATGGAATTAATGCGTATTTTCTTCGGGGCAAATTCCTGCGCTATTGTTTTCATCATCATCATAATACCGCCTTTGCTTGCAGCGTAGTTGGCATGTCCGGCCCATGGAATTACTTCATGCACACTGCTCATGCAAATAATTTTCCCTGCTGCTTTACTTTTTGTTTCGTCAATGCCTCTCCTCAAAAATTCTTTAATGGCTTCTCTTGCGCAAAGAAATTGTCCCGTGAGATTCACTGCTAGAACAAAATTCCATTGTTCCAGCGACATTTCTGTAAATTTTGCGTCACGTTGAAGACCGGCGTTATTCACCAATATATCAACCGTTCCAAATTGGGCGATTACGTCAGTGAACATCTTGATTACCTCGGCTTCCTTACTTACATCGCAATCATAAGTAATGCCGTTGCCGCCTTGAGATTTTATTTCTTCTAATACTTTTTCGGCTGCATCCTTTGTGGAGGGAACCGGGTAATTTACTACCACAGTTGCACCGGCCGCTGCAAGTGCTTTCGAAACTCCTGCGCCTATTCCACTACTGGCACCTGTAATTATTGCAATTTGGCCTTGTAACTTCTTTTCCATTTTTAGTGACTTGATTTAATAATTAATGTTTTAATTTTTTTCATTTTTAGGTATTTATAACAATGGTTTATGATCCTATCATTTGTTGACCTGGGCATGACTGGAAAGAATGTCCCTATTCTCACCGCCCAATCAGGGCGGGATATTATTTTTCAATGAGATACAAAACTATAATGAGGTAAAGATTACTATTGTCAGGTCTTTGACAATATGGAGATGTTTTAATTCCAAACCATAAGGTCGTTCAATTCAATACGCTTGCGGTTGTAGAAGAGAAGCCCCGAATCACGCAGTTCATTAAAAAGTACATTTACGCTTTGGCGTGAGGTTGCTATTACACCGGCAATTTCCGTATGCGTTAAATAATTATTCAAAATAATTTTATCACCGATGCGGTTTCCATCTGTTCTTGCCCAGTTTTTTATGAAACGTATCAATCTTGATTTGGCATCATAAAATACAAGGTCAGCATGCCGGCTTTCTAGTTTTTTCAGTTTGTTATTAACTGTATTTGCAAAATTCAGCGCCAGGAGCGTGTTATGCTCTATCAGCTTTTTGAAGTCTTCAATATTGAATGAACACACAACCGTGTTGGAAGTTAATGCTTCTGTATATTCATTAATTGAAGTTCGACCTTCGAGGCTGAGATCGCCAAAGATATCGGGAGCTGTAAGAATATCCTTAACCAGCTCGTTATCCATTTCATCGCTTAGCGTAATTTTTATTTTACCCTTTATGAGTAAATAAAGCTTGCTGAAGGGACCAATGCCATAGTCGAAGAATTCGCCACGGTACACCGTTTTTACTTTCATTAATTGAGCAGCATCTTTTATTTGCTGTTCTGTGTTGTTTGCGAAGAGTGGATGACTCTTGAGGTAAACAAATTTGATTTCGTCGCACATTGTTTTAGTATTTAAAGGTTTTTAAAATGGTATATTTTTAGTTTGATAATGCATTTTCGATTTTCGCGATCAAAACATTTTTGGAAATAAGGCCCACTACATGATCTATTAGTTTTCCATTTTTATAAAATAGAATCGTGGGTACATCGCGAACACCATATTTATTCACTAACAATATTTCAGTTTCAAAATCAATAGTGAAAAAGTTTGCCGTTCCGTTGTAAGATTTTGCAAGGTCATTGTAGATCATTGCAACAATCTGGCAGGTGCCTTTCCAATCAGTTTTAAATTGAACCAATGATAAAGTGCTGCCTCTTAAAGCCTCTTCATTAAAATTTGTTTGAACGTTTTTCTTAGCCATTTTCGCTTTGTAATTTTTGTCTTTGACGTTGCCATGTGTGTGCCAGATTTTTTTATTATGATTTTTTCTGCCCTGAAACCCTTGCCAGCAAAGGATATAATTTTTTTCAGAGAACTAATTTTTGAAAACCGGGTTTAAAAATTTCTCCCAACAGGTTGGGAAACTCACAATATTTTGGGAGAAATCTTTTGGGAGTTCCGGGAATTTTGAACCGGCTATAGAAAATGTTTTAATAAATCCTTTCTTGCAACTAGTGATCATTTGTGGGAAATAATTTTATTAATAAACTATTTCGGAACCAGATACGATTAAACCTGGCGTGAGGCTCTCGGCGAGTTGTTAATAATTTTCTAATCATGATTTATTGTCATGTTCGCGACAATCGCCCAAATGCATCACTTTTAGATTTGCACCTGTTTATTTATTTAATGATTTAAAAACAGTTTTATGCAATTCAGGGAAGCGATAAAAAATGTGCTCAGTCAATTGAACAATTCTTTAGTTGATCTAAGTGATGAGGAATACATTCGGCCAAGCCGAACATTATTCAATGCAACAATAGGGCAGCACGTACGCCATGTCATTGAATTATACATCTGCCTCTTTAATGGCTATGAGACTGGCGTTGTAAACTATGAAAAGAGAAAGAGAGACACGAGGATTGAAACCGATAAGGATTTCGCCATTGAACTGAACCAAATGATCGTTAACAATCTTGATAAGGACAATAAAGAACTGCAGTTAGAAGCCAGCTATGATGATCATTCATTTCCTGTTGCGGTACCAACCAACTATTACAGGGAAATTATTTATAATCTCGAACACACGGTGCATCATATGGCTCTCATACGGGTTGGCATAAACGAAGTTTCGTCCATTACAATCCCGGAAGGATTTGGTGTGGCATCGTCAACATTAAAATATCGTAAAGAATGTGCACAGTAACTTTCATTCCGCTGAAGAATAAGTATGTAATTACATCAAATCGTGATGAACAACATACCCGCAAAATGGCTGTTGCACCTGCCATCTACACAATAGGCAGGAATAAGTTATTATTCCCAAAGGATGAAACAGCAAGTGGTACGTGGATCACACTTCATGAAAATGGAAACGCGGCCGTGTTATTGAATGGCGCTTTTAAAAATCATACCAGGAGCGCTTCCTATAAAAAGAGCCGGGGACTTATTTTGCTGGAAATAATTAATACAAAATATCCGGTACGGTATTTTACCAAAATGGACCTGTCCAATATCGAACCTTTTACGATGATTTTTCTTGAGGATAGTAGTTTGTATGAATGCAGGTGGGATGGGAAACAAAAGCATTGTATACAGTTAAGAAAGAGCCGGGCATATATATGGTCTTCAGCAACGTTGTATTCCGGTGAAGCCGCAAAAAGAAGGGAACAATGGTTTGCTGCTTTCCTAAATAAACATCCCAATCCCACGCAGGAGGATATCTTTCACTTTCATCAATGTGCCGGAAATGGCGACGCCATCAATGGCTTAAGAATTGACCGCAATGGACTCGTATCCACCGTTAGCATCACCAGTGTTGCCCTGGATAATGAAAGCGGCAATATGAAGTACCTAGATTTAAGGGTAAATAAACTTACTGAAAAGGAAATTCCATTTCTATACTATCTACATGATGAGGCACTTTGCTGATATCCTTATGTTTAAGAAAATATTATATCAACCGTTCTTTATAAAATTATTCAATTGGGAATATTGGCCTTTTCATGTCGTATATGCACCAGTTTATTTTTACTGGCTGTGGCTGGGTATAAAATCCCGTTCGTTTTTCTTTTTTAATACGTCAAATCCCACAATAAAAAATGGTGGATTTCTGCTCGAATCGAAGAAGGAAATCTATGACCTGATGCCACAAGAATATTATCCTGAAACATTATTTTTTAAGGCCGGCGCCAGTCCCGAGGCTGTCATGAATGAAATTTCAATGCACCGGTTTTCCTTTCCAATTATAGGCAAACCTGACATAGGAGGAAAGGGGAGAGGCGTAAAAAAATTGCTTGATAACAACGACATTCTTGATTATATTTTGAACTCAAAAGTTGATTTTCTTATACAAAAATTTGTGTCTTATGAAAATGAAATCGGGATATTCTATTATCGCTATCCTGGCGAAAGTAGTGGCCATATTTCGGGAATTGTTGATAAAGAACTTTTAACTGTAGAAGGAGATGGACATTCTACAATTGAGCAATTGCTTCGAAAAGAAAAACGCTACGTTATACAGTTGGCAACTTTGCGTAAAACGAATAATAAGGAATTGGAAATGGTTTTAGCCAAAGGAAAGAGGCACGTGTTGGTGCCTTATGGCAATCACGCAAGAGGCGCTAAGTTTATTGATGCCAGCCACCTTATTGACGAACAACTTACGCAATCAATCGATATGACCTGCAGAAGAATTAATGGTTTTTATTTTGGACGACTTGATGTAAAATATAATACCTGGGAAGAATTACGACATGGGAAAAAGTTTTCTATTATCGAATTGAATGGTGCAGGAAGTGAACCTACGCATATCTATGATCCGAAGCACTCCATTTTTTTTGCATGGAAAGAAATTACAAGGCATTTAAATATTTTGTATCGCATTAGCCGGATTAACAATAGACAGGATAAAATTCCTTATATGAAACTTTCATTAGGATTACAAATGTTTAAAGAGAACAGCAGGTACATGAAATTAGCAACAGGCGATTCAAAACCGGATATTCTTAACGCATGAAAAAATTTACCAGGATATTTTGTTGGGGAATGTTGATCAGTTTTCTTGGCTCATTGCCGCTTGGTGTTATGAATATTACTGCAACAAATATTTCAATACAGTTAGGCATAAAGGCCGGAATTATTTATGCCTTTGGTTCGATGATCGTAGAAATAATTGTTGTTCGTGTAACATTGGTCTGTATAGATTGGTTGACCCGTCGTCATCGCGTTTTCTTTTTCCTTGAACTCTTTACAACGGGGTTGTTACTATTCATTGCTATTGGATGTTTTATCGCTGCGTACGAAATGAAACCTTTTTCGGGTTTGGTGCCTGTTCAGTCATTGAATCCGTTCCTGACCGGTGTCATATTAAGCGCCACCAATCCTTTGCATATTCCGTTTTGGTTGGGATGGAGCACGGTATTATTTGACAAAGGAATTTTGAAACCCTCGGCATTTCAATACAATTGGTTTGTGGGCGGAATAGGAGCGGGGACAATAGCGGGATTTATGGTGTTTATTTTTGGAGGAACCTATTTCGTTGCACGGATTACACAACATCAAAACATTTTAAATCTTGTAATTGGTATTGTGTTATTGATAACTGCAGTCATTCAGGCTAAAAAAATAATTGTAACTCCCGCCTCAGTAAGGTATCAAAAAATAATGCAGCCTGCGGCAACGTATTAACGTCAGGTTTCACGTTTTATCCCTAACTTTTTCATCCTGGCTTCCAAGGTTGTGGCATTTAATCCGAGTATTTTGGCGGCTCCTTTTTCGCCACTCACTTTCCAGTTGGTCTTCCTCAACACTTCGATGATATGATTTTTCTCAATATCATCTAACTTCTGCGTTTTTGCATTTCCGTTAGCAGGAGTAAATTTAACTAACGGCAACCAGCCTCCTTCTTCGAGAGTATTGTTCCGACTCAATATCATCGCCCTTTCAATAAGATTTTCGAGCTCGCGGATATTTCCGGGCCAATCGTAAGCCATAAGAACGTTGATTACTTTTTCTGAGACATTCGTTATTTTTTTACCTACCCGGGGTTCGTGTTTGTGTAAAAAATGTTTAACCAACAAAGGGATGTCTTCCTTCCTTTCGCGAAGCGGTGGACAGGTTATTGGAAATACATTTAAGCGATAATAGAGATCTTCCCTGAATTCTTTTTTCTCGATTGCCTGCTCGAGATTGCGATTGGTGGCGGCTATCACACGAACATTCACTTTCATTGTTTTGGGATTTCCCAATCTTTCAAATTCTCCCTCCTGTAATACCCGCAATAATTTGGCCTGTAATTCAACAGGCAACTCGCCAATCTCATCCAAAAAAATCGTACCACCATCAGCCAATTCAAACCGCCCAATCTTTCTTTCCATCGCTCCTGTGAAAGCTCCTTTTTCATGACCGAACAGCTCGCTTTCGATTAAGTTGGCGGGGAGAGTTGCGCAATTAACTTTCACCAACGGCATCTTGGTCCGGTTACTAATGTTATGCACTGCACGTGCTATCAATTCCTTGCCAGTACCGCTTTCGCCCATTATTAGTACGGTTGCATTAGTTGATGCTACCTGTTCGATTTGTTGCAATACCTTATGAAAATTCTTGCTCTTGCTAACTATTTCTTCAAAGTTGTTGTTGTATTTTATTTCTTCCTGCAGGTACTGGTTTTGTGCCTGTAGTCTTGCCTGTTCTTTTTCCATCAATACCTTGTCGGTTATATCGATGAACATGGTTCGGGTGAATTGGCCGCCTACATCAGGGTTGGACCACCATTGAATCCATATGGGTTGTTTATTATCATCACGCAATAATTCCAGTACAACTCCGCTTGTATCAGTACCTCTTCCTACCGATTCAAATGCTTCTTTCATTCTTCGCTGCGCATCCGGAGTATTAGGCGCCATATTTTTTCCGTACATGAAGGGAACCCGTTCCGGGCGTACACCCAATATTCTCAATGCAGCTCTGTTCGCTTTTATAAATTTTGATTCCAGCGTTTCATGAACATATGCTATCGGAGCTTCTTCAAATAAATCCCGAAAACGTTCTTCGCTTTCTTTTAGCAAAACTTTTAATTCTTTGTTTGCAATTTTCAATTTGTCTTCAGCTGCTAACCTGTCAATTTCGGCTCCCGCTCTTGCAGCGAAAATTCGCAATATGGCAAACTGGTTTTTATCATTTGACATTGGGATGTTGTCAAATGCGGCAATGTTGCCGATTACCTTACCGGTAGATGGACTAATGATAGGGACCGCCACCCACGACTGTATTCCTTTCTCACGGGGGAAGGTTTCTTCCAACTTATCTGCACAAAAAAAATCTTTGCCTTGCATTACAATTTCGCAAGGGGTGCCCTTTGTATCATACTCAATATTTTCCAGCACCTCTTGCCTGTCAACATAAGAAAGCATTCTTAGTTTAGTGGTCTGATCGTTTGAACAGGATACTACCATAGAGTATCTTACGTTCAATGAAAAGGTTATGTATTTGGTGAGTTCCCGGAAGTAATCAGCACCGGTAACTGACGATGTATTTTCAGCGATAGTTCTGAGTAAATCCTCTTCGAGTTTTTTCTTTCGAATATCACGGACAATGCTACACGTAATTTCCTGCTTATTATATACAATGAAATTTCCTGTTATTTCTACATCATATAGATAACCGGTTTTATGTTTGTGCTGCGCTTCAAAAGTTACCTTCTTTTCCTTTTTTAAGCGTTTCCAGAATTTCGGAAAATCAGCGACTATCCGGGAAGGGTTTAAATTGAAAACGTAAAGTGAGGTTAATTCCTCTTTTGTATAGCCAGTCAATTGGCAGGCCATGTCATTTACCTGGAATATCTTTCCGTCGGAAGTGATCCAAAAAACAGCTTCATGTAAATTTTCAATGGTGAAATGCGAAAGCTGCAATTCTTTCTCAAAATCAGTTGATGCGACGATAGCCATAAACGGGCGCAGTTTAAGGAAAAGACAATTTTCCTCTTAAAGTTAAACAATTGGTATAAAGGAAATATTAAATATTCTACTTTTTTCTTGCTTGGCCAGCTTAGAAAATATAAAATGTAAAAATCTGGAGATGACTAATCCCTAAAAAATCTTTACTCCGTAAGCCAAATTGATTTTTTAGGGATAATGACTTAATGGTCATCAATGATGTTCAACGTCTTTAAGATCTTTTCTTTTTCACCAGCAAGCCGAAATTGTTTCTCCTGGTCAGCAATTTGTTGTTCAGCAGAAATACCCCGTTTCTTAAACGATTCTTTATCCATGTCGTATAAGCTATCGGTATAATGAGTAAGTTTTAATAAGATTGCATTACTATCTGCTTTCCAAAATCTATACTTAATATCATTTGCTTCAAATACTTTTTTTTCGTTATGGCAATTAATCCACCCATATGCAAGTAATAAAGAAATTATAAACAAACTAACGGTCAGCAATACGTGCTTATAAAAATTACGAGTATGTTTAACCTGACTTTTTGTAAGATTACTCATGTTTAATCTTGCTGTACTTATTTTTTTTGAAAAACTGTGCAATTTTTCATTGTCTATATTCAATTGAGAAACAACTATCGCAACTTCTGAATGAAAAGATTTGAAACTCTCAAGTGTTCGATTTTGCAGCGCTTCATCTTTACCTGCATCAATTTCTATTTCTCACTTCTTCAATAAACTTTTCAACGGACTGGCGGATACTCGTTGCACTTGTGTGGTGATTGTTGACCAGCACTGAAAAAATAAAAAGTTTGTTTTTTTTCGTGTATAGAAAACCACTTAGTGCAACAACGCCGGATAGTGTGCCTGTTTTTGCAAAAATAAATCCTGCTTCGGAATGATAATAACTTCGTAAAGTACCTGTTCCACCGGTCGGAAGTATTTTCTTAATTCGTTCCATTCCAAAATCGTCTTTCAATCTATCCAGTAAAAAAACAAAATCCTGCGGAGAAAATAAATTATAGTGGCTCAACCCGGAACCATCGACCCAATGCGGCTTTTGCGGGAGATATTTATAATCTGTTTTTAGTAATGTATCAATAATTTTTTCATCATTCATCTCATTTAGCAAATTTGCACTTACCATTAATAAACTTTGTTCCGCAAAAAAGTTATCGCTCCTGTGCATCGTAATTGCTAAAAGTGAATCAGTGGGTTGGCTGTACAAAACCTTCCAATTGTCGCGATTACCATCAAATGAATAATTTTCATAAATATTTTTATGCAATGTGTCCTCTAATATTTTAATTAAAATGGAATCTTTAGCTGTAAAAAAAGGAATATCCACCGGTTTCTGCAATGTTCCATTTCCTGAAACAAAAAAGGTATTAGAAGCAATATCACGTTCAATTGAAGCGGAAACAGCCATCCCTGCAGGGAAAGGCTGCTGAACTATTTTATCGGAAAAATAGGACGGCATAATTACAATCCGCTGCGCCTCACTTTTTAAGGTGGCCAAATTTTCATACATCGGCATTACGCTTCTTTCTGCCGCATAGTCATCATTGTAATCGTTCCATGCCCAGCCGTTACCCCACCTGTTTTCCTTCCATAGGGATGTGTTAATTGCAATAGGTTTATTGCTTTTTTTTAGAAAATCGAAAACAGGTTGATTTTTGAATTCAGCGCCGAGGAAAGTAGGATCGCCAACAGGCATTATGAACAAAGTGTCCTCCGTTTCCTTGTATTTTATTCCTACGATACTGTCGCCTAAATATTTCAGGGCGGCATAACAGGTGAATAATTTTGTGTTGCTGGCAGGTACAAAATATTTGTTGCCCTGGTAATTGTACCAAAATTTTGCTTTTGAGGGTTCGTAAACACTTATACCCACGTGAGCTGAAGTGAGAGCTTCATTTCGAAACAAATCTTTTTTGGCTGCCTTTTTAATCTTATACGACGCACTGCACGAAATACTGGTAATACAAATAGACGCACAACAAATCTTTATAATGTTTTTCATGTGTAACAAATTACAAACAAATTTCTTTTACGGGATTCAAGTGTTGAAATATTAGTTATACACGTAAATTCTTAAAATTCTTGCATTCATTAGAGTTACTATTTCTATTTAGTAACTTCGCTTTTATGTCATTTTGGCGATTTTAATTTTGAGCACCAAATTTGACATAAAAAATTTTTCATTTAACGAATCTATATATGTCCGGGCTTCTTTCAAAACTGTTTGGTGGTAATAAAAGCGAAAAAGATGTAAAGGTAATTACACCATACGTTGCTAAAATCAACACCTTCTTTGACCAATACCAGTCACTGTCTAATGATGAACTACGCAACAAAACTGTTGAATTTAAACAACGCATAAAAGAACATCTCACCGAGATCGACGATGAAATCAATGCTAAAAAGGCCGAAGCAGATCAGCTCGAATCCATTGACATTGCAGGCCGCGACCAGATTTACCAACAGGTCGATGGGATGGGCAAAGACAGGGACAAGAAAATTGAGGAGGTCCTTCTTGAGCTATTGCCTGAGGCCTTTGCCGTAGTGAAGGAAACTGCTCGTCGTTTTAAAGAAAATGATGAGCTGGTATCTACAGCCACTGAACTAGACAAAACCTTTAGCCTCACAAAAAAATACATTACAATAGACGGGGATAAATCAATATATAAAAATAAATGGATAGCAGGCGGAACCGAGGTAACCTGGAATATGGTGCATTATGATGTGCAGTTGATTGGAGGTATTGTTTTGCACCAGGGCAAAATTGCAGAGATGGCCACCGGTGAAGGTAAAACGCTTGTATCTACATTGCCTGCTTACCTGAATGCGCTGGCTGGCAACGGAGTTCATATCGTAACGGTAAACGATTATCTCGCCCGTCGTGATAGTGAATGGAACGGAACTTTGTTTGAATGGCTCGGACTAACGGTTGATTGTATTGATAAACATGAGCC
The DNA here is from genome assembly GCF_057362405.1 of Ginsengibacter sp. NCBI lineage: Bacteria > Pseudomonadati > Bacteroidota > Chitinophagia > Chitinophagales > Chitinophagaceae > Ginsengibacter > Ginsengibacter sp. The sequence continues at coordinate 46,726 of NZ_JBMQQG010000182.1, read as the reverse complement.
CAATAGCGATGATCGCCGGAAAGCTTACGCAAGCGATATTATTTATGGTACCAATAACGAGTTTGGTTTCGATTATCTGCGTGATAACATGGTTCATACTCCCGATGAAATGGTACAAGGTAAGCATCATTTTGCGATGGTGGATGAAGTGGATAGTGTATTGATTGATGATGCCAGAACGCCCTTAATAATTTCCGGTCCGGTACCCCGCGGAGATCAACAGGAATTTGATCAAATGAAACCTCGTGTTGAAAAAATTGTGGAGGCCCAGAAAAAAATTACGAGTGGATTTTTAATTGAAGCAAAGAAAAAAATTGCTGAAGGAAATGATGACCCTAAAGACGGAGGGCTTGCTTTATTTCGTGCACATCGCGGCTTGCCGAAAAACGGTGCACTCATTAAATATTTGAGTGAGCCGGGTATGCGAGTGAAGCTTCAGAAAACTGAAAATTATTACCTCTCCGATCAGCAAAAAAATATGCCCGCCGTTGATGAAGAACTTTATTTTCATATTGACGAAAAAAATAACCAGGTTGAACTAACTGATAAAGGAATAGCATTAATTACAAAATCAGGAGAAGATCCTGAATTTTTTATTATGCCTGATATTGGCGTTAAGCTTGCAGAAATTGAAAAAAGTAATTTATCTGCTGAAGAAAAATTGCAGCAGAAGGAAGTTCTTCTCAATGAATATTCAGTAAAAGCGGATAGAATTCACACTGTTCAGCAATTATTAAAAGCATATACGCTTTTTGAAAATGATGTGGAATATGTTGTTATTGACGGCCAGGTAAAAATTGTAGATGAACAAACCGGCCGTATTATGGAAGGTCGTCGTTATTCCGATGGACTACACCAGGCTATAGAAGCGAAAGAAAATGTAAAGATTGAAAGCGCCACGCAAACCTATGCCACCATTACATTACAGAATTACTTCAGGATGTATCATAAGCTTGCAGGGATGACAGGTACTGCCGAAACTGAAGCCGCAGAATTCTGGAGCATTTATAAGTTAGACGTTGTTTCTATACCTACTAACGTGCCGGTTATACGAAATGATACGCAGGATTTGGTTTACAAAACCAAACGTGAAAAATTAAAAGCGGTAATTGATGAAGTTGAAAAAATGCGTGCAGCCGGAAGACCCATACTTGTTGGTACTACATCTGTTGAAGTGAGTGAATTATTGAGCAGGATGATGAAACAAAAAGGCGTCCCGCATAACGTTCTCAATGCTAAACAACACGCTAAAGAGGCACAGGTTGTTGCGGAAGCGGGCCTCGCAGGAAATGTAACTATTGCAACGAATATGGCTGGCCGTGGTACCGATATTAAACTTGGCCCTGGCGTAAAAGAAGCCGGGGGCCTGGCAATTTTGGGAACAGAAAGGCATGAAAGTCGTCGCGTGGACCGGCAGTTACGCGGTCGTTCAGGAAGGCAGGGTGATCCCGGTACTTCGCAATTTTTTGTTTCGCTCGAAGATGATTTAATGCGAATGTTCGGCAGTGAAAGAATTGCTTCACTCATGGATAGAATGGGTTACAAAGAAGGGGAAGTAATTCAGCACAGCATGATCTCTAAAAGTATCGAGCGTGCACAAAAGAAAGTGGAAGAAAATAATTTCGGCATAAGAAAAAGGCTGCTGGAATATGATGATGTAATGAACAAGCAACGTACCGTAATCTACGGAAGACGCAACCATGCTTTGTTTGGAGAAAGGCTGGCCCTTGATTTGGATAATGCATTTTATTCCGTTGCAGAAGGGTTAATAATTTCAGGCAAAGAAATTAATGATCACGAGGAATTTAAACTTGCGGTGATTATGAACCTTGCCATTGATACATCAATAACGGCAGAAGAATTAGATAAGGAAGATACTTATTCACTTACCAACAAATTATACGAAGAAGCTAAGGAACATTACAATCAAAAGAACAAGGCGATGAATGAACAAACATTGCCTGTGATTAAAAATATTCGAAGGGAACAAGGAACTCATATAGAAAATGTTGCGGTTCCTTTTACAGACGGAAAGAAGGCAATGCAAGCAGTTGCCAATCTTGATAAAACAATTGCAACTGAAGGAGCAGAACTAACGAATGCGCTTGAACGCAATATTACATTAGCTCTAATTGACGATGCATGGAAAGAACATCTTCGTGCAATGGATGACCTCAGGCACAGCGTGCAATCAACTGCAGGTTACGAACAAAAAGATCCGTTAGTTATTTATAAGATCGAAGCATTCAATGCATTTAAGCAGTTAAATGATAAGGTGAATAAAGATATTGTAAGTTTCCTTGCGCATTGCAGCATACCTGTTGAGCAAAACCAGGCCGGGCGAATACATGAGGAGAGAAGAAGAAAAACAGACATGAGTAAAATGCGCCAACGTAAAGAAGAATTCGCCGGCGCTGCTGGCGGCCCCGAGTATCTGTCACAGGAAAATGATTATATAGATCCTTCAGAAAATATAAAACAGGAACCTATTAAAGTAGGTCCTAAGATCGGCCGAAATGATCCTTGCCCATGTGGAAGTGGAAAGAAATACAAACAATGCCATGGACGGGAAGCCTAAATGCGATTTCTCAATTTAGTAGCTCATTTATTTTTACAAACTTGTAGCCGCGTTTTTCTAATTCAAAGATTAATGCGGGCAATCGATAATAAAATTTATCGGTGCGTCGCGGATCGGTGCCGATATGAACAAGTAAAATAAAACCATTTAGGCCGTTAGAAGAACTCTGTTCAAAATTCAGGATAGAATTCATTATTGTATCGCTGCTGAGATATTTATTGCCCATTTCAGGATATGTATAATCAGCGTTGCTACGGGTTCCCGGGGAAAAATCCACTAATTGTAACCCCATTTGCCTGGTCCATATTGCAATAGAATCATTATACCATTCGTAAGGAGGCAAAAAATAGTGCGCATTTTTTTTGCTAATGTTCCATTTTTTTAATTCGTTGTAAGCATGCTGTAGATCTTGTGTAAACTGCTGATGGGTCACCAAAAGACTGTCTTTCTTTATCCAATCACAATACAACAAATGTTTATCAGAATGCGAGCCCAAATAATTTCCATCTTTTTTTAATTTTCTTATAATTGATTTTAGCTTCGGATTTCTATAGAAATTGCCGGTGAGAAAAAATGATCCATGAATATTTTGTTGCTCCAATGTTGTAGCGATAAAATTTCCTCCGTCAGCAAATTCATCGCCGGTAAAAACAAGGGCAATTTTTTTTGTCGTTGTATCGCCCCGAATTATCCCACCGTTAGAAATTATTTCGTGATTAATTAGACTATTCTTTTTTGCTTCCTCTTCTTTTGCCGCCATTAAGTAAATTAAGGAAGCTGTTCCATCCATGGTTGGTTCATTAGTGCTATAGTCACCGGCATCGTCATGATAAACTACATAATCCGATTGAAATGCTGCGTAAGGATCCGGATGCAATAATTTTAAGCCGCGTAAATTTTTATAAATACTTCCATAAACAGGGCCATCCACCAAACCTCCATCTAATGGATAATGATATAAATACGATAAGGAAGAATGAGGATCCGTTGGAGTGTCTCCATTTGCGGGGAGGCCATAAACCATACTGGTTCCCCACGGATTACAGCCGAACAGCCAGTCGTAGCAGGCTTGTTCGAGTTCTTCATATTGTTGGTCACCGCTTAATTGCCTGTATAAATAACATTGAATTGCGAATGAAGTATTGAGATTATTTGAACACCAAATAAAAGGAACGCCGTGGAAAAATGCATTGTGCTTCGCTTTGTTCCAAACCTTTTCTATACCTTCTTTATAGTACCCGATTAGCTCGTTCTTATTTTTATTATCTGAATTTCTTGCCAACTCATAGTGTCCGAAATTATGGAACGGATACCATTCATAATGCTTTGCAGTATCTGCTCCCATCCATGGCGTTACTTTTTCTTCTGAACTATATTGCAATGATTCGTTATAATATTTTTTGTTGCCGGTCAATTCATAAATTGCGGCAGCGCCGAGTTCCATATCATCCGTCCAGTTATCTTCTTCATAATAGTAAGGTTCCCTGTTGGGCGCAGTTTGGCAAACACCCGGTTTATCCAAGCCTAATTGAAACGCAGATAAAGATTTGTCTTTTAAAAGATTTGAAAACTGTTTGTCAGTGTTTTTATACAAGTTAGCACCAAGCGCAAATGCGCTTGCAAATTTCCCGGCAGTTGAAGCAACACCTGTAGAATGGTTTTTATATTTTCCTAACCCTTGTGGTTTGCCTGTTGCAAAATAGACAGGGCGGCCATTACCTGGTCCTAAACCATAATCAACAGAATCCTTATCCGGCAGTCGAAATCCCTGGTGGTCACGGTCATCGGCTAATTGATTAAACATCCAGTCTTTACGCGGATGCATTTTCAATAGCCAGTCTAATCCCCATGTGGCCTCATCAAGAACATCTGCCTTTCCATTGCTTCCGTCAAGCCCGTTTGCTAAATGTGTATCGGTAAATACATTTGGAAAATCGCGGTACGCCGCCAATAAATGATAGGTTGCGTTGGCAGACGTTGTTACATATTGGAGATAATCTGTCGCGTCATGCCATCCACCCCAAACATTGATGTGCGTACTGTCGGGAATCGGACCATACATCGTATAGCCGTCATGCGTATGGCAGGAATCTTTTAAAAAAGGATTAAAACCACTGCGCTGCTGGCGCATATAACGAAGGCTAAAATCTGCAGTTCCATCATACACGTTCGATGCAATTTTAAACACCGGTGAAACGGCGGTACCGCATTGCAGGAAATAACTCCCGGGATTTTTAAAGGACGAGAAATTCAGTCTGCACGATTGGGTAAATGGTCCATAACTTCCAAATGATTTTCCGGTTGATGCTGTAAAAACAACTTTAGAACTGCCGCTATCAATCAACTGAAAATCGTTTGGTAACGTATTAGATTTGCTTACCCATACAGCTACTTTTGCCCCGCCGGGAGTATAACCCAATTGATTAATTCTTATCCACGAATCATTACCTGGTTTGTATTTAAAAGAAAAAATAATTACAAGTATAATCGAAGCAAATGTGAACCACTTGCCATTTCTTATTAAGATATGAGGTTGTTTCATTAATGATATAAATTTTTTAAACAGACTTCAGGATGCGTTTAATTCAAAGCTAATAAAAGAGCAAGGTGATTGAAGGAAATATTTTCATTTTTGCGAAATTGAAAACAAAGCAACTGTCAATCTTCAACCATGATCAATAGTTTTAAAAGATAACTTTTTAAAATCCGTTATCTAAAAATTAAGATTTACTTTTAAAGCCCAAAAAAACGGTTGGATTTGAATATACACTCATATATCGATCATACCATACTTAAGCCAACTACAACAATGGCGGAAGTAGAAAGATTATGTTCTGAGGCAGTACAGTACCGGTTTGCAGCAGTTTGCGTCCCTCCTTTGTTTGTAATAAAAGCAAAAGAATTAGTGAAGGATTCAGAACTAAATGTTGCCACAGTAATTGGCTTTCCGTTCGGTTATAATGCCATTGAAGCGAAGGTTGCGGAAATAGTTTTGGCGATGGTTGATGGTGCTGATGAATTGGATATGGTTGTAAATATCTCAGCAATAAAAAACAATGACTGGAATTTTATTGCCAATGAAATAAATACCATTATGCCGATTATAAAAAGTAAAGGCAAAATTATTAAGGTTATTATTGAGAGTGGCATTTTAACTGATGATGAGATTATAAAGTGCTGCGATATTTATGGTATGGCCGGAGTTGATTATGTAAAAACATCTACTGGTTATGCTGAAAAAGGTGCAAGCGTTCATGCATTAAAACTGATAAGAGCCCATCTTGCTGATTCTGTAAAAATAAAAGCCAGTGGCGGAATTAAAACCTATTCATTTGCAAAAGAATTGATAGATGCAGGTGCAGACCGGCTTGGATGCAGCAGCAGTGTTCAAATTGTAAAAGAAAGTATTGCAGCAACTAACAGTTAAAATCCTTTTCTATTTGCAACTAAATTGTGAAAATTATATTCTGTAATAGGAATCTGCCAGTATTATTTGTATCTTTTTTGATTAATGCGCATGCATAAATTTATGAAACACTTTGTCATCTTTTTTTTGGTTTCTTTTATAGGTCACCAGCTAATTGCTCAATCAACAGATTCTTTGACAGCAAATAGAATTGTTGTTCAACAGGATTACCGAATGGATATATTAGCCAGGAAAGAAGCTGATATAAACACCGCTATATTAAAAGCACAGGCAAGGCTTGCAAAGGGATATCGCCTAATGATATTAAATACCAATGATCGTGCGTATGCCATGAGGATAAGAGGAGAATTACTACAGAAATATCCCGATCAAAAAACGTATATGTGGTTTGCAAATCCATATATAAAAATAAAATTTGGCAATTTTAAAACACAAGATGAAGCCGAACCCTATAGAAAAGCAATAAGCAAAATGATGAATGGTGCCACCATTTATTATCTGCCCGAAATAATCGAAGTAAAACCCGATAAAGATTTTGATCCTGATAATATGCAATGATCCCATGCATATTTCAAAATATTAAAAAGAGTTTCAATTACTGAAACTCTTTTATTTTTGAAGTTGTGAATGATGATTGTAAACTAAAAATGCGGAATGATCCAAGATAAAATAAAAGAACTGGCCTCGAAATACACACCCGAATTTATTGACGTTCGCCATCACCTGCATGCTCATCCTGAACTGAGTTTCAACGAATTTAAGACTGCGGAATTTGTACAGGAAAAATTGAAAAGCTGGAACATTGACTTTAAAATATTAGCCACTACAGGTGTTGTAGGAATTATAAAAGGGAAGAATCCTGGTGAAAAAGTAATTGCCCTGCGTGCGGATATGGACGCACTTCCTATAAATGAATTGAACGACGTGGAATATAAATCCAAAAATAATGGTGTGATGCATGCATGTGGTCACGATGTGCATACAACCTGCCTTTTGGGTGCAGCAAAAATCTTAAACGAGTTAAAAGAGCAATGGAGCGGTACAGTGAAATTAATTTTTCAACCTGGAGAAGAAAGAAATCCCGGGGGGGCCAGCATTTTGATAAAAGAGGGTGTATTGGAAAATCCATCGCCGGAAGCAATTTTCGCGTTGCACGTTAATCCTTCACTGCCGGTGGGAAAGTTAAGTTTTCGGAGCGGGATGGTTATGGCAAGCGCCGATGAAATTTATATAACGATAAGAGGGAAAGGAGGGCATGCAGCAGCTCCGCATCTAGCTGCTGATACGATTCTTGTTGCTTCGCAGCTTGTCGTAAATCTGCAACAGGTTGTAAGCAGGATGAACAATCCCTTTAATCCATCTGTACTATCTATTACTTCTATACAGGGCGGAAATACTACCAATGTTATTCCTTCCGAAGTGAAGCTTATTGGAACATTCAGGGCTATGAATGAAGAATGGCGATTTAAAGCTCACGATCTCATAAGAAAAATATCTAAAAATACGGCTGAAATGGGCGGCGCTGAAATGGATGTTCATATTGATGTTGGTTATCCTTTTGTAATAAATAATGAGAAACTAACAAATATGGCTAAACGCAAAGCAATAGAGTTTGCAGGAAAGGAGAATGTAGAGGAGACTGAAATGCGAATGGGAGCAGAGGATTTTGCCTTTTATTCTCACAGGATACCTGCTTGTTTTTTCAGACTTGGCGTTGGTAATGTTGAAAAGAAATTGACGTCCGGTGTTCATACACCTACCTTTAACATTGACGAATCTGCCATTGAAAATGGCATTGGTATTATGGCGTTTCTCGCGGCTTCAGCTTCAATCATTTAAATTACCTACATTAAGTATCTTTACTTTTCTAAAAAATGAAACAGTGAACGGATAATCGTTACACTTTAATATTCAGTATGCAACAACAACTTCGAAAGCAGGAAGCACTTGATTATCATTCGAAAGGAAAGCCGGGAAAAATAGAAGTGATTCCTACAAAAGCTACCAAAACACAAAGAGATCTTTCATTGGCATACTCACCTGGCGTAGCCATTCCGTGTTTGGAGATAAAAGATAATCCTGACAGCGTTTATCAATATACTGCAAAGGGAAATTTAGTAGGTGTTATAAGTAATGGTACGGCAGTTTTAGGATTAGGCGATATTGGCCCGGAAGCCGGAAAGCCGGTGATGGAAGGTAAGGGCGTGTTATTTAAGATATTTGCAGATATTGACGTATTCGATATTGAAATCAACGAAAAGGATCCTAAAAAGTTTGTTGAAATAGTCGCAGCATTAGAACCAACTTTTGGCGGCATTAATTTAGAAGACATCAAAGCTCCCGAGTGCTTTTACATTGAAAAGGAGCTAAAAGAAAGATTGAAAATTCCGGTCATGCACGATGACCAACATGGAACAGCCATAATAAGTGCTGCGGCCTTATTGAATGCATTAGAAATTCAACACAAAAAAATTGACAAGGTAAAATTTGTTGTAAATGGCGCCGGTGCTGCCGCAATGGCTTGTGTGCAACTTTATGAAGCTCTGGGTGCAAAGCCTGCTAATTTTTTAATGTTCGACAGGAAAGGAATTATTCATTCCGGCCGGCCGGACCTGGAAGAAGCCAAGGTAAGATTTGCCCAAACAAACGACGCCGGCATCACTCTTGCTTCGGCTATGAAAGATGCTGATGTATTTATTGGCCTTAGTGTGGGGAATGTGATAACGCCGGAGATGGTAAAAAGTATGGCTAAAAATCCAATCGTTTTTGCAATGGCCAATCCTGATCCTGAGATTACTTATGATAAAGCCACGGCCGTAAGAAAAGATCTGATTATGGCTACCGGGCGAAGTGATTATCCTAACCAGGTAAATAATGTTCTGGGTTTTCCCTATATTTTTCGAGGTGCCTTAGACGTTAGAGCGACGCAAATTAATGAGGCAATGAAACTCGCTGCTGTAAAAGCTTTGGCAGATTTAGCAAAATCGGTAGTTCCTGATATTGTAATTCTTGCCTATAATGAAAAAAGTATTGTTTTTGGACCGAACTATATTATTCCTAAACCTATCGACAACCGGTTGCTTTCAACCGTTGCTCCGGCTGTGGCTAAGGCCGCCATGGATAGTGGTGTTGCACGTGTATCAATAACCGACTGGGATGATTATACGAATAAGTTAAACGAAAGATTGGGTATAGATAACCAACTACTCAGAGTTATTGGAGCAAAGGCACGAAAAAACCCAAAAAGAGTAGTGTTTGCCGAGGCCGAAAATCAGAAAATATTAAAGACTGCTCAGATGGTATTGGACGATGGTTTCGCATACCCGATACTGTTAGGTGATCCAAAAAATATAGCAAAAATTGCATTGGAGAATGGTATTGACCTTGAAGGAATTCCAATTATTGATCCTAAGAGTGATCAGGCAGAATCCAAAAGAGCAGAATATGGACAACTATTCTTCAAAAAACGTCAGAGAAAGGGATCCAATTATTATGAATCGAAGAAAATAATGAGAGAACGTTTATATTTTGGATGCATGATGGTAGAAACAGGGGAAGCTGATGCAATGATATCAGGGCTTTCAAAAAATTATCCCGATACCATACGGCCGGCATTGCAGGTAGTAGGGATGGAAGAAGGTTCTAAAAAAGTGGCCGGGATGTATATTATTATGACGAAAAAGGGACCTATATTCCTGGCTGATACAACTGTAAATTTTAACCCAACGGCGGAAGAGCTTGCAGACATAACGATGATGGTTGCCAAAGAAGTAAAAAACTTTGGAATTACGCCGGTTATAGCAATGGTTAGCTATTCTAATTTTGGGAGTAGCAATTCTCCTGAAGCAAAATTAGTGGCGCAGGCAAGAGAAATGGTCAAACAAAGAGATCCGTCACTTATTGTTGACGGAGAAGTGCAAGCCAATGTTGCCTTTAATAAGGAAGTAATAAAAGACAATTATCCATTTAGTGAACTGGTAAATAAGGATGTTAATGTGCTCATATTTCCAAATCTTGCTGCAGGTAACGTGGCCTATAATCTATTGCAGGAGGTAGGCGGATTCGATGCAATTGGACCTGTGCTTTTAGGGTTGAGTAAACCTGTACATATACTTCAGTTGGGGAGCCAGGTTCGCAGTATATTTAATATGGTTCTAATCGCAGTAGTAGATGCACAAATGAAATGCGAAAATAAAAGTAGTGAAAAAGAGTTGCCATCCGGGAGATGGAGGAAACTAAAAAAAGCAACACCAGAAGTTTAGAAATTTTTTTTCAGAACTTTTATTACATTCATTAAAAATCTTTAAAAAATAAGATGACATTATTTTCCACAATTGGGGGCTACCTTTTAATGATGAAAGGGATGTTCACCAAGCCCGAAAATTTTAAAATGTACTGGAAAGAACTTATGCACCAGTCAGTTGAAATTGGTATGGGGTCGTTGGGAATAGTGGCGATTATTTCGATTTTTATGGGTGCGGTAAGTGCGGTTCAAACTTCTTACCAGCTCACCAGTCCAATACTTCCGAAAGAAACAATTGCCTATATCGTGAGGGATACCGTAATTCTTGAGTTTGCCCCAACGCTTGTGTGTATTGTACTTGCAGGAGTTATAGGCAGTAAAATTGCCGGAGAGTTGGGAAACATGCGGGTAAGCGAGCAAATAGATGCGCTTGAAATAATGGGAATAAATTCTAAATCTTATCTTATAATGCCAAAAATACTGGCAGCACTTATAACCATTCCTTTGCTGGTGATACTTGCTATGGTTTTAGGAATTTACGGAGGCAGATTGGCAGGAAGCCTGGGCGGCATTCTTTCAACTGATATTTATGACCGTGGGCTCACCCAACAATTTGTTGCAAAAAATGTTTGGTTTGGCCTTGCTAAAGCATACACTTTTGCGTTTATAATAAGCAGTGTTTCTTCCTACTATGGTTACCATGTAAAAGGTGGCTCTTTGGAAATAGGCAGAGCCAGTACGACAGCGGTTATTACCAGTTGCATCCTTATATTATTTGCCGATTATGTACTTGCTTTTTTCTTATTGTAAAAAGAAGAGTTATTAGAAAGAATACCTGGATGAGAACTTAGCAATAACTATCGGGTATGCTTAATAGTTAGGGATAAAAATTGCGTTGTTTGAAGTGCAATTAATAAATTATTGTTTTTTGCTGTTACTATGATAGAAATAAAAAATGTAAGTAAAAGTTTTGGGGATAAGGAAATTCTCACGAATATAAGCGCCATAATGGAAACGGGTAAAACCAATTTGATTATTGGAACCAGCGGAAGTGGTAAAACTGTTTTGCAAAAGTGTATGGTAGGCCTGTTTGAAGTTGATAAAGGTGAAATAATTTTTGACGGCAAAAGCTTGACTAACATGCAGGAAGAGGAAAGGAAGGAACTTCGGCAGCAGATAGGAATGCTCTTTCAGGGTGCCGCACTTTTCGATAGTATGACCGTACAGCAAAATGTAAAATTCCCGCTGGATATGTTCACCAACTGGAGCCAGTCAAAAAAGATGGAAAGAGTAAATGATGTACTTGACAGAGTGAATCTGAAGGGCACTAACAATAAATTTCCCGCTGAAATAAGTGGTGGGATGAAAAAAAGGGTAGGGATTGCCAGGGCCATTGTATTAAAACCAAAATACCTGTTTTGCGACGAACCCAACTCAGGCCTTGATCCGCAAACCTCTTTGGTTATTGATAAATTGATCCATGAAATAACGAAAGAAAATAACATGACCACTGTTATTAATACTCACGACATGAACAGCGTGATGGAGATAGGAGAAAATATTCTTTACCTCTACCAGGGCAAAAAGGAATGGGAAGGAACCAAGAAAGAAATAATTTATAGCAAACACGAGAAACTAAATGAATTCATATTTGCATCTGAATTTTTGCGTGATGCAAAAGATATGAGAATGCTCGAAGAAAAAGGTATTATTGATAATGACAGAAATATGGATGAAATTCTTCGGGATGGTGGTGCCAATCTTTTAATGGATGAAACTGACAAAGACGATAGTGGTAAATAGTATCAATTGTTGATCGCGAAAAATTTGTGTAACTAAAATGGTAAATACGAGGATAAAACTTATTTAACGACTTGGAATTTTCCTGATTCGACAACAATTCCCTGTGCATCGCGAAGTTGGAAAATATAAACGCCCCGGTAGTATTCTGTTAGTGAAACTGTAATTTTTTGATCGGTCGGTTTTAACTCTGTCATCTTCTTCCCGATAAAATTATAAATAAGAAGCGTATAGGATTTATTGTAATCTTTTTTAAATTCAAAGTTTATGAAACTCGAAGCGGGGTTGGGATAGAACTTTACAGTCTTAACTGCCTCATCGCTGATAAACGTTGATTTAACCTGCGCAGCGCCGCTGAAATTAAAACCCGCAATAAAAAGAAATATGTAGAAAATTCTTTTCAATACTTTTTTGATATTTGGCTTAAAGTTACAACTTTTATGACAGGATCAAAATACCTCCTTTCAGTCAAAGCTAACTTATAAGATATGATTAATATCTACTAAACGTAAGATGGGCTCTTTAAATTGTAATATCCATAAAATAATAAGATTATTGCTGTAGACAGCCGTTGAAAATCAATTAGTTGATAATTCTTAAGCAATCTGTAACTGCCTGAAAATTTGGCTGTTCCCCTGCATTTTCAAGAACTTCAGCATACCGGACGATGCCTTCTCTATCAATCACAAATGCACTCCTTTTGCTAACGCCTTTCATTTCCAACGAAAATGTTTCGTAAATACATCCGTACATTTCTGAAACAACCTTATTAAAATCGCTTAATAACTCGAAATTAAGATTTTGATCTTCTTTAAACTTTGCCAATGTTTGGGGAGAATCTACTGATATGGCAATTACATCCGCATTTGCATCATTATAAATACCGATAGTATCTCTCACATTGCACAATTCTTTGGTGCAAACCCTGGTAAAAGCAAGCGGAAAAAATAATAATATAATATTTTTCCCACGATAACCTTCCAAGGATATCTTTTTCTTTTCCGAGCTATATAGGCTGAACTCCGGTGCCATCGAACCTACATCGATTTTCATAATTCATAAATTAATCTGCAAAAAATAAAATATGTAGTAAACCACATCTTTTAGGAAAAGGAACCATAAGGACCAATAAAGCGTGCTACCACACTTCATATGAAAGCAATTCATTTTCAGTTTTTATGCGCTGTCCTTCTATAATAATGAAGACACATGCCGCGGCTGTAACGGCGGTAATCGCAAAAAAATACAATGCGCTTTTAGCTTTTTTCTTTTTTTTAGCTCGACAAGAATGACCCATAACAGATAATTTTCAATAACTAAGAATTCTGTAAATTAATAAAAATCGTGCCACAAGAAAAACGAATTTGGGGTTAAATAGTTCATTGATTGAAAATATTCACCGGCAAAATTATTTCCCATCGGTTTCTTCCTGTGCCACCAAACAAATCTGCATCAAGTAGCCTGCTATATCTTATTCCAAAAGTAACAGATGCTTCATTCCACCATTTTGTGTCAAAATACATTTCAATTCCGACTGATCTGAAGTAGGCATTGAAACTATTACCATTATTATAAAAATCATGTGCATGGGTAAAGTCATAAAACAAATTGGATCTTACTCTCAACAGGTAAATAATATTTCCAAATCCTGCATCAGGGTAAGCCAATGGAAGGCTATAATTTATGCCCCAATTATACATTCTGTATAAATTTATCGAGCTATATCCGCGTGCAAATGGAAATCCGCTCGAAAAGCTAATCTCTCCTAACGAATCCTTTCTTAAATATGCGCCGTTCAATATTATGCTATGCGTTTTAAATAAACCAGGAAAATATAAATTACCGTTAACTACAAGTTGATATCCGCTATATTTCGATAACGGTGCCTTGTAGGCGATATTTATTGACTGCGCAAAACGTGGAAATATCTGTTGAATTGATTGTTGGTTTTGGTGAGAAAATGATAAAAAGCTACTTGTGTAATCGTAGGAAATTTTACCAAGCGAATCTTTATAAATACCCTTATAAATGCTTTGGTTGAAAACATATTGCGAACCGAAATTTAAAAATGTGACGGAACGACCCTTACTTAAATTTAGCGGGATATTGAATCCGCCGAAAGGCTCTAACTCATTAAAAGTTACCTGGTTTCCATGGTACAGTGTACGCCTGTCGAAAGTATAATTAATGCCTGCCGAAAGAAAAGGGAAGAGACCTCCGTAGGTTCCACTAAAACTAATCTGTTTAAATCTTTCAGCCCTGTCGTAAGTAAAGGACAGTTGTGATTGCAGCGTGTTAAGAATATTTTCACTGAGGAGATTCAACGAATAATCAGGATCGTTAGAACCCGGCTGAATACTGTGAAAATTTAAGAGACGAAATGTTTTGGGATATTTTGTAACGGGAAATGTATCGTTTGGAACGCTGTATAATAAATTAGAATTTGTTTTTTGTAAAGCAGTCATGCCAAAGCTTGATGTATTTTTATCGAGGTAATCTGGTTTCATCTCTTCAAAGCGCACCTCTTTTTTAGCAACTTCTTTTACTCGGTATCCTTCAGCGGTAAACGAAGTCCAAATTATATTTTCGTTGTCAACCGATGGTTGATATTTACCAAAACCTTTGTTCTGGTCAAATTTTATTTTCCACAATTTTTTATTGGAAAAAGTATAAGCAAATAATTCATCATTTTTCTGATACGAATAAGAAAAATAGAGCGTGTCATTCAATAGAACAGGAAATCCGATGACGTTGTAAGCAAAAGGAATCAAATAATCTGTTCCCCCATTGTCTATATTGATAAGTGTAATTGACATTTTTCCATCATTGTTTCTTACAGCGCTAATTACTTTGCTGCTATCATAAAATTTTGGATAAGTATAAAAAAGTTGATCACGATTAGGAATGGAACGTATGATTTTGCCATTGGCCGCATCCAATAATTTCAAGGTACATTTTGTATTGGTTTCTTCATCAACTGCAATTACTTTTTTCCCGTCTTCGCTAATGTCAGGTGAAAAATATTTAGTATGATTTGTAAGTGTCTGTTCTTTTCCGTTAGTGACGTCAATAATTCGCAAATCGCTATAATCCCTGTATCCCCATCTTACATCCGGGCGGAATGAAGCAAACACAATTTTTCCATTCCGGTAGCTAAACTGGTTATCTATTGAATAATCCCGGGTTTTTAGTTTTTGTTCTTTTTTGCCTGTTCGGATTACGAATTCAGGTATTTGTTTGTAGCTGCTTTTTACGTAGATTATTGAATCATGCCCAATAAAAGCAGGATATTCCTCGTCACGATAAGGCTGACTTTTATTGCCTTTTACCGGATCTGTGTTTTCAATGTTGAATTGTTTCTTAAAAAAATTAAAGGCATCATTTCTGAAAGTAACATAATCAACCCCCGAATATTTTTTTATCGCTTTTTGAAAAGGATAAAAAAGCCCTTTAAAAGATGCAGCGTCATGCGTTACCTTTTCCCAGAATTTATCACCATACTTTTGCCTTCCATAACCCACCAGTAAAAATCCCAGTGGGTAATGATCAGGAACAAAATCTTTTAAAGAACCGTTCCTGAGTTTCATCCAGCTATAATTTTTGCCTTCACTCCATAAAGACCTGTAGCCATTATAAAAGAAGGGTAGACTTCCCCGTCCCTGCTTGCTAACATTTGTTTCATTGTATACTGCATCACCTTCATAAAACCAGTTTGGAATAGTAGCATTATTAGCCAGCGCCTGCCCTTCATCGCCAAAAATATCATGCATGACTTTTGATAAGCCTACATTGAAATTATTGTATTGCTGTACATGCCTGTATTCATGGATCGTTAACTGGTCGGGCCAGGGCAGGCTTCCTAATTCAAAACTGTTTTGGAGGGGAGTTAATAAAAATTCACTTCTGAAAGGGCCCAGGCCTACATAAGCGTTAGAAATGGTTGTTTGGTTTTGAATTACGAGGTTTATTTTTTTTGTTTTTCTTCCGATGGTATTTTGCATTGGCGTGTTGATGAACGTAATTACATTGGTAATTCGTTGTCCAATGGAGTCAAGCCCCTTTGGAAAAATAATTCTTGCAACAGGCGTATTAATCTGCTTCCATTTTATGTGCGTGGGATCTCCCCCAAAAATCTGGGCAAAACTTTTTGAACAAAGCGGCAGTAATAAAATAAATATCCAATATTTGTAGTGGAAAATCATCGGTAATTATTAATCGATGAAGTTATGATAATTGAAAGTCAACCGGTTCATGAAAAAATCACAAATATTTGAAAATACTTTTTATTGCTGGTTTACGTTTTTAAAAAATATACGTTGCGAAAATTGTTGCCTTGTCAAAGGCACTTTATAAGGAAAGATAACTTTCAAAATTTATTAAGATGGTAAAATATTTTTCTTTTCTCGCTTGCTTATTTTTATTGCCCAATGTTTCATGCAAGAAATTTTTGGACTCAGCAAAAACTTCACTTTTGGAAAAATATTTCGAAACTAATATTCTAACCAGAAATTTTATTGTTACTCGTGCAACGGATAGTAGTGCTGACATCACATCAGACTATGCCGGGGAGATTTTTGTTCTACTTGAAACTGATTTGTACCATGGGCCATTAAAAGCAACAAAGAACGGCGTAGATTATAATGGTACCTGGAGTGCCAACAGCGATTACAGTCAATTGATAATAACCCTTCCGAATCCTCCGTCGGAATTTGCCTTTTTAAGCAGGGCCTGGCGTTTCACAAGTAAAAACGTTCCTACAATGGCATTAGCTCCATGGGGATCAACAGCACCCATTACATTGCAAATGACCAGGCAGTAAGTATCTTCTTCATAAACCGAAGCACCATGGCGATATTTACATTACTGAAATAAAAGAAATCACTTTTCTATCTTTATAAAAAAATTAATGAAAATAAGTGAAGTGACCAGTTGTCTTGAAGGCTTTGCTCCATTAAGTTTACAGGAAGCTTACGATAATGCAGGACTTCTTATTGGCGACGCTGAGGTTGAGTGTAACGGAATTCTTACTACACTTGATATAACTGAAGAAGTAATTGTCGAAGCAGTCCGTAGAAAATGTAACCTGGTTGTAGCGCACCACCCGATAATTTTTAGAGGATTAAAAAAACTTAATGGAAAAAATTATGTAGAACGGTCAGTTATTGCTGCCATAAAAAATGACGTTGCGGTTTACGCCATACATACAAATCTCGATAACGTGGTGAACGGGGTGAATTATAAAATAGCCCAAAAATTAGGCCTTCAAAACGTACAGGTGCTTTCGCCCAAAGAAGGCACATTGAAGAAACTGGTCACATTTTGTCCGCTGGCGAGCGCCGAAGCAGTAAGAATTGCATTATTCAAAGCAGGCGCGGGAACGATAAGAAATTACAGCGAATGTAGTTTTAATGTTGAAGGCAGGGGAACTTTCAAGGCGGGCGAGGGTTCTGATCCTTTTGTAGGTAAGCCTGGAGAAAGACACACTGAAAATGAAACGAGAATTGAGGTTATCTTCCCTGGGTATCTTCAAAACCGGTTGATAGATTCACTACGGCTGGCTCACCCTTATGAAGAAGTTGCTTTTGACATCTATCCATTGACTAATACTCGTGATGATGTTGGTAGTGGTTTAGTAGGGGAGATTCCAGTGCCGGTTTCGGAAAATGATTTGCTTTTGAAATTGAAGGCTGCTTTTGGACTTTCCATAATTCGCCATACCGCCCTGCTTGACAAAAAAATTAAAAAAATAGCGGTTTGTGGTGGCGCGGGAAGTTTTTTGATTCCTGCAGCAAAAGCAGCAGGAGCGGGTGTTTACGTTACCTCCGATATAAAATACCATGAATTTTTTGATGCCGACAGCACCATTTTGCTGGCAGATATTGGTCATTATGAGAGTGAACAGTTTACGGTCGACCTTTTAACAGAGATTTTACAGCAAAAATTCCCTAACTTTGCCGTCCTAAAAACAGAAACCAATACAAATCCTGTAAGGTATTTTACTTAAAGGCTTGGTTACGGGTTCTGAAAAAATAAAATCATTTATAAAAAATATGTCACAAGTAAAAGATTATTCTGTAGAAGAAAAATTATCATCTCTTGTAAAACTTCAAAAAATTGATAGCAAACTGGATGGCCTTCAAATTTTGAAAGGCGAGTTGCCAATTGAAGTGAGCGACCTTGAAGACGAAATAGCCGGGTTGAATGCCCGCCAAAATCGTATTGAAGAAGAAATGAATGGCATTCAGCAGTTTATTGAAGATAAAAAAACGCTTATTAAGGATTCGCAGGAGCTTATCAAGAAATACGAGAAGCAAAGCGATAATGTAAAAAACAACCGGGAGTTTGAAGCTATCAACAAAGAGATAGAGATGCAAACCCTGGAAGTGAAGCTTGCGGAAAAGCATATTAAAGATGCAACTGAAGACATTGCTGAAAAAGCTAAACAATTGGAAGTTGCAAAAAAAGCGGTTGCTGTAAAAGAGGGAAATTTGAAAGGTAAGAAGAGTGAATTGGAAAAAATTATTGCAGAAACTGATAAGGAAGAAAAAAATTATAACAAACAAGCGGCAGCTGCACGCGAACAGGTTGACGAAAGGTTATTGGTAAGTTATGACAGAATCCGTAAAAATTACCGCAATGGACTTGCTGTTGTGCCGGTAGAAAGAGATTCCTGCGGGGGATGTTTTAACGCAATTCCGCCACAAAAACAAAGTGATATTAAGCAGAGAAAGAAAATCATAGTTTGCGAAAACTGTGGCAGAATCCTGGTTGATGATGAGTTGAATGATGCTGTAGAAGTAAAATAAATTGACGAATATTATATAATTCAGAAGGGCGCTTTTAGTGCCCTTTTTTTATTGCTGTTCTTGTTTTTGATTAAAACTTTTATAGATGGAATTGGAATTCCGAAATTGTGAACTTAAATTATAATTAATGTAATTTGCCTTTTTAAAATGCTTCAAAAATTACACATACAGAACTACGCGATTATTGATTCAATCGAAATAAATTTTTCTCCTCATCTTAATATTATAACCGGCGAAACAGGTGCTGGTAAAAGCATTTTAATGGGCGCTCTTAATCTCATTCTCGGCGATAGAGCTGATACGTCGGTTTTAGCAGATAAAGGCAAGAAATGTTTTATTGAAGGCATATTTAAAACCAATCATCTACCGGTTAAAGAGTTTTTAAAGTCTAATGATCTTGATAGTGATGATGAATTAGTTATCCGGCGGGAATTGGCTGTTAACGGTAAAACCAGGGCCTTTGTAAATGATACACCTGTAACGCTTAATGAACTGAAACAACTGTCTTCTTTGCTTGTTGATTTGCATCAGCAATTCGATACGCAGGATTTGGGCAACAATGATTTTCAAAGAGAAGTAATTGATGCACTTGCGGGAAATGGAAAGAATATTGAACAATATCAATCTGTGTATAAAAATTACCGGAACCTTTTAAAAGAACTTGAAGCGTTTAACGACGAACAGGTTGCTGCCAACAAAGAATTCGATTATAATAAATTTTTATTTGATGAATTACATGAAGTTAATTTTTCAGAAAATGAAATCGAAAATATCGATGCAGAGATCAAATTGATGGGTAATGCAGAAAATATAAAGGCAATTCTTTCAGCAATATGTTTTGAATTAGAAGAGAGTGAAGAACCGATGGTGCCGCATATAAAATCGATCACTAATAAATTGCAAAGCCTGGAAAGTTTTCATCCCGATATAGCCTCCTTATCTAATCGATTGCAATCTGTTCAAATTGAATTGCAGGACATAGCCTCCGAAATTGGAAACATTAACGATTCAGTAATTTATGACGTAGAAAAAATAAATCTTCTGAATGAACGAATGGCAGTGGGTTACAGGCTTTTAAAAAAGCATGGTGTAACGACTACTTCTCAATTACTTGAAATAAAGGAACAACTTGAAACGCAACTTGATAAAGTAACTAACCTGCAGGGAGAGATTTTAAAAAAAGAAAAGCAATCCAAAGAATTATACGCTGAAGCTTTGATAATTGCAGAGAAAATTTCTGCGAATAGAGAAAAGCAATTAAAGCCGTTTGAAGAAAAAGTGAACAAGTTACTCAAGCAGGTGGGTATGCCCAATGCAAAATTGAAAGTGGATATTCAGAAAACAAATGCTTTAAATTTATCTGGGAATAATACCTTAGAATTTTTGTTCAATGCCAATATGACTTCAGGTAGTGAAAACAGTAATCAAAGGTTTGAGCCTTTGCGTAAAGTAGCGAGCGGCGGCGAATTAAGCAGGCTGATGTTGAGCATCAAATCTCTGGTAGCAAAAAGTGTTCAATTGCCGGTTTTAATTTTCGATGAAATCGATACAGGGATTAGCGGCGAGGCAGCACGGCAGGTTGGAATTATTATGAAAGAACTTTCTACTGCCCACCAGGTAATTTCAATTACTCACCAACCACAAATTGCAGCCAAAGCAGAAACTCATTTTTTTGTATATAAAGAAATAAAGAATGATAAGATAATTACTTCGATACGTTCATTGAACGGTGATGAAAGAATAACTACTATCGCCAAAATGCTGAGTGGTGAAAAACCTACTGCTGCTGCATTTGAGAATGCCAGGGAAATGATCGGCAACTAATTCAATTAAATGATTCTTCTCAAAAAAATATTGGTTTTATTAATTGTTATTGCAGCAATGTTTCTTGCTTATTTTATAGTGAATTATTTTAAATCAAAAATTAATGTGCATAGAAATGTACCTGCATTTTTACTGTTATTACTGTTATCGTTTGCTTCGGTATTTCTCATCATTTTTTTCCTGGGATTTTTTTTTACGGAATACAGGAATTTTTTCTTTAAACATTAAGTATCTTATTTTTACTTGTAACTCGTTATACTATTTAACCAATCAATCATTAAAAAATGTCTTACAATTTACTCAAAGGAAAGAAAGGAATTATTTTCGGCGCCCTTGATGAAAAATCACTTGCATGGAAAACTGCCATTCGTTGCCATGAAGAAGGAGCACAGATTATATTAACAAATGCGCCGGTGGCCATGAGGTTGGGAGAAATTAATAAGCTTGCTGAAGCGATCAACGCCATTATAATTCCCTGCGACGTTACAAGTAATGATGATATGCTGAACCTGATTACTAAATCGAAGGAGCACTTCGGTGGTGGAATGGATTTTATTTTGCATTCAGTTGGTATGAGTTTGAATATGAGAAAAGGAAAGTCTTATACCGAACTTGATTATGGATTCAATCAAAAAACATTAGACATATCAGCAACGAGTTTGCATCGTTTGTTGGCAACTGCTATGAAAGAGGATGCTATTAATGAGTGGGGAAGTGTTGTTGCACTTACTTATATCGCGGCTCAAAGAGTATTTCCGGACTATAGCGAAATGGCAGATGCGAAGGCGTTATTGGAAAGTATAACGCGAAGTTTTGGTTATCATTATGCGTTAAAAAAACATGTAAGAGTTAATACTGTTTCTCAATCTCCTACAAGAACAACTGCGGGAAGTGGCGTAAAAGGTTTTGATGGCTTTATAAGTTATGCGGAAAAAATGAGCCCGTTGGGAAATGCCACTGCTGAAGATTGTGCTAATTATCTTGTTACACTGTTCAGCGATCTTACGAGGTATGTTACTATGCAAAATCTTTTTCACGACGGAGGATTTTCATTTACAGGTGTTACTAAAAGTGTTATTGACCAAATGGAGAAGTGATGTTCGAATTGTTTTATTGCCGAATCTATTGCAAGAAGAAACAATGCCTAATGATCAAATACAATAAAAAAACCTTCTGACGACAGAAGGCTTCAAATTTTTAATTTTTAATTCTCAATTTTAATTCATAATTAATATTCATCCTCGTTAAAGAAGAAATCTTCCTGGCTCGGATAATCCGGCCAAATATCTTCAAGGCCTTCATAGATTTCTCCACCTTCATCCTCGAGTTCCTGCAGATTCTCGACTACCTCAATAGGAGCGCCACTACGGATAGAATAATCAATCAATTCGTCTTTTGTCGCGGGCCACGGTGCGTCTTCAAGATGGGAGGCAAGTTCTAAAGTCCAAAACATATTTTCTTCTTTTATCTTTTAATTTAATAATTCGGGGATTTCAATTTTCCGCAAATGTAAAAGTTAAATCGGTATTACCAAATATTGTTTTTTTAAATTGTTGTTACTAATGGATGAATAATTTTAGGAAAGGGATGCATGGATGCTTTTAATTATTTTTATGCCTCTCAAGTTCTATTTAAACTGTTACATTTAAACATGCTAAAAGCTACCGGGATATTTAAAAATTATGGTGCCCTGCCCGTACTAAAAGGCGTGGATATTGAAATTACAAAGGGAGAGATTGTTAGTATTGCCGGATCTTCCGGGGCCGGAAAAAGTACGCTATTGCACATATTAGGAACGCTTGACGTTGCCGACAAGGGCCAAATTTTTCTGGACAATACACCCGTTTTCAAATTAAGTGGTAAAAAATTAGCGGCTTTCCGAAATAAGCATATCGGGTTTGTTTTTCAGTTTCACCATTTACTGCCTGAATTTACCGCATTAGAAAACGTCTGTGTGCCGGGATGGATTGCCGGCAGGAAAACTAAAGAAGTTCAGGAAAAGGCATTTTCTCTTTTGGAACTGCTCGGCTTAAAAGATCGTTCCGAGCACAAACCGGGAGAACTTTCCGGGGGAGAACAACAAAGGGTGGCTGTCGCAAGAGCTTTAATTAATAATCCGTCAATCGTTATGGCTGATGAACCAACAGGTAATCTTGATTCTGCGAACGCTAAGGAGTTACATAATTTGTTTATTGATCTTCGCAATCGCCTTCAGCAAACATTTTTAATAGTTACGCATAACGAAGAACTGGCGCAATTGAGTGACCGGATTTTGCATATGAAAGACGGAAAGATGGTTTAAAAACCAAACTGCCTATGATCCTGTTGGAATAAGTTTTACAACCGCGGTTTCCATACTACCTCCGGAACATTGTGTAGGTGTGCTATATACCTGGCAAGTACAAAAAGGTAATCGCTAAGCCGGTTAAGGTATTTTATTATTAAGGGCGCCACATGACCCTGATGATCTTGCAAATTCACCACGCAACGTTCTGCTCTGCGGCAAATGCTTCTTGTTATATGCGTGATAGAAACCGCCGAATGACCTCCCGGTAAAATAAAATGTTTCATTTCGGGAAGGGTCTCATTCATTGTGTCAATTTCTTTTTCGAGTGAGGTAATATCTGTCTCGTGCAAATCCGGGATGATTAGTTTGGTTTCTTTTTGGGGATCGCATGCAAGGGATGAACCTATGGTAAAAAGTCTGTCCTGTATTTCTTTCAAAATATGGTTGGCGCTGAAATCATTGACTGCATCATTAACAAAACCTATCCATGAATTGAGTTCATCTATTGTACCGTATGTCTCAATGCGAAGGTCACTTTTTGAGATTTTCGTCCCACCAATGAGACTTGTCCTTCCTTTATCTCCTGTTTTTGTATATATTTTTTGAGACATAAAATTCTATTAAATAATATTAAGATTTTGAAAAGCCTTTAGTTATTAAGGCAATTGTCGTTATTGAATTTAATGACGTTTAACCAGGAACTAGTGGCTAATGGCCGCTGACGCTGTGTGAAGATGGTCACTTTCAATAAGCCCATCTTTCAATCTTATAATACGATGAGCAAACTTGGCAATGTCTTCTTCATGGGTAACAAGAATAACTGTGTTTCCATCAGATTGAATCTTGCTAAAAATATTCATGATTTCAACGGATGTCTTCGAATCAAGGTTACCTGTTGGTTCATCTGCCAGGATTATAGAAGGATTATTTACCAACGCTCTTGCTATAGCAACCCTCTGGTTTTGTCCCCCGGATAATTCGTTAGGTTTATGATGACTTCTATCGCTTAACCCAACCCTATCGAGCATTTCAAGAGAAATTTCGGTTCTTGCTTTTTTGGAAGTACCATTATATATTAATGGCAGTGCCACATTTTCTGCCGCTGTAAGCCTGGGTAATAAATTGAATTGCTGAAATACAAAACCAATTTCTTTATTGCGCACTTCGGCCAGATCATCGTCAGGCATTTTGCTCACATCTTTGCCATTGAGAATATAACGGCCACCCGTAGGCGAATCAAGGCAGCCCAACAAATTCATTAAAGTAGACTTGCCACTTCCGCTTGGCCCCATCAGCGCTACATATTCATTTTTGAATATCTCCAGGGAAATGCCTTTCAGCACCTTCAGTTCCATCTTCCCCATTAAATAGCTTTTTTGAATATTGTCCAGTTCGATTATTGAATTCATTATTTGGCTTTTGATTAGCTACAAATAAGCTAATTATTTTTTATAACTTTCGGAACCTTAAAAAATTGATCATCATGTAAAGGAGCATTCTTAAATGCATCTTCCCGGCTTATCATTCCGCTCACTTCATCTTCACGTAGAACATTTATATTATCGCTCATATGAAGCAATGGCTCAACGCCGGTTGTGTCCAGTTCATTTAACTTATCAATAAAGCCAATCATTTTCTCCAGGTCTTTTTTAATTTCTTCTTTTTCCTCTGCATTAAATTCAAGCCTTGCAAGATTGGCAAGTTTATCTACAAGATTATCATTCACATTCATCTGGCAAATATAATTATCAATTAATAATTGAAGATTGATAATTGACGATTGGTAAACCAATTATAATAGGAGCCAACTTTCATATCTTCGCCGTCTTATGGAAAAGAAGAAGGAACCCATGGCCGCCGCCCGGCAGATTGTTATGAGCGGAATAAGGCCTACTGGCTTTTTGCACCTCGGAAATTATTTTGGTGCTATACGTAATTATGTAAAAATGCAGGATGATTATGAATGCTATTTTATGGTGGCAGACCTACATTCATTAACTACACATCCCGATACGAGTGAATTGAAAAGCAATGTCCACAGGGTTTTGGCCGAAAATATTGCGTGCGGCCTCGATCCCGAAAAAGTGGCTTTATATTGCCAGAGCCATGTTTATCAAACCGGTGAATTATATCTCTATTTAAATATGTTGGCTTACAAAGGCGAGTTGGAAAAGACCGCCACTTTTAAAGATAAAGCCCGGCAACATCCTGATAATATAAATGCCGGATTGCTCACTTACCCCGTACTGATGGCTGCTGATATTTTAATTCATCGTGCCAGGTATGTCCCCGTTGGAAAAGACCAGGAGCAACATTTGGAAATAGCCAGAACATACGTAAACCGGTTTAACCATCGCTATGGAGAAGTTTTTCCTGAACCGGTTGCCTTTAATTTTAATGATAAATTGGTAAAAGTGCCTTCGTTGGATGGGGGCGGCAAAATGAGCAAGAGCGAAAATAAACTGGCCACGTTATACCTTGCCGATGAAGATGAAGATATTCGGAAAAAAGTAATGAAAGCGAAGACAGACAGCGGTCCTACGCAACCTAATTCTGAAAAGCCTGATTACATTGAAAATTTATTTTTACTGATGAAATTAGTGAGCAATAGAGAAACGGTGAAGCATTTTGAGGATAAATATAATGATTGTTCAATCCGCTATGGTGATATGAAAAAGCAATTGGCAGACGATATGGTTAATTTTATTTCGCCAATACGGAAAAAAATAAACAGCATTTTGCACGACGAAAAATTTTTGCAAAAAATCATGATGCAGGGTGCAGAAAAAGCAATAGCAAATGCCGAAGCAACCATGAAACTGGTAAGAAAAGCCATGGGCCTTAATTATTATTAAATTTATATTACTTTTAAACAATTCATTAAAGCAATTAAAAACATCAGCCTGCTATCCGAAGGTGAAAAATCTAAAATCTGAACAGGGAAATGGCAAAAACAAAAAAACCAAAACACATCGCGGTTGCTGGAAACATCGGTGCAGGAAAAACTACACTTACCGAACTGCTGAGTAAACACTACAAATGGATTCCGCAATTTGAAGATGTCGACCACAATCCCTACCTCAACGATTTTTATGAAGATATGCCGCGATGGAGCTTCAATCTGCAGGTATTTTTTTTAAACAGCAGGCTTAACCAACTACTCGAAATTCAGCGTGGTACCGAAACCGTTATACAAGACCGGACGATTTATGAGGATGCCAATATTTTCGCCCCCAATCTGCATGACATGGGGCTGATGACAAAAAGGGATTTTACCAACTATTATACTTTTTTCGAAACCCTCAAATCGATGGTACAGCCGCCGGATCTTTTAATATATCTGAATGCGTCCGTTCCTACCCTGGTTGCTCAAATTCAAAAAAGAGGCCGTGAGTACGAAGAAAATATCCGGCTTGATTATCTTAAAAAACTCAACGAGTTTTATAATAAATGGATTAGCAGTTACAACGAAGGCCCGCTTTTAATTATCGACGCCGATACCAATAAGTTTGCTGAAAAAGAAGAAGATCTTGGAATCATTATTAATAAAATTGACTCGCAATTGTTTGGGCTGTTTTAATTTTTTAGTGTCTATATTTTAAGTTGCGTTCGCACTTGTCGCCTCTCATTATTCGGTCAGAATTTAATATACAACCTTTCAGTGCCTAATTATAACCGTTTGCATATATTCAATTGAGCAAACCTGCAGATAATCTTATTTTAATATTTTCCATTCATTCACTTAAAATAAATTGTTATGAGAAAAAAAACATTAATGGGAGGCTCTATTGCTGTGAGCCTGCTTTTACTGGCAATTACAAATGCATATAACCAGGTTACCTTACCCCGCGTACCAAGCCCGGCGGCGTCCGTTTCACAAACTATCGGCATTTCAACGGTTACTGTTAAGTATTCGAGGCCATCTGTAAAAGGTCGCGAAATTTGGGGTGCGCTGGTTCCTTATGGCTGGAATGTTCAGGGATTTGGTGCAGGTAATTCTGCTCCATGGCGGGCCGGGGCAAATGAAAATACTGTAATTGAACTGTCTAATGATGCAAAGGTAGCGGGCCATGATGTACCCGCCGGATCGTATGGATTGTCCTTTGTTATTAATAAAGACAATACAGGTGAAGTGATCCTGTCAAAAGATTATAAGTCATGGGGCAGTTTTTTCTATGACCCAAAAAACGACGAAATGAGGGCTAACATACAATTACGGGATATACCGATGACTGAAATGCTCACTTACGATTTTATTAATAATACAAAAACCTCATCTGAATTGGTGCTAAACTGGGAAAAGAAACAGTTCCCGGTAAAGATTGAATTTGACGTTGACAAAATTGTAATGGATAATGCGGCGGCGGAATTGAAAGGAGCCACAGGATTTAATGATATTGGATTTAGGAGCGCAGCGTTTTATGCCCTTCAAAATAATGTCGACCTTGACGAAGGCCTTAAGTGGGCCGACCAGGCAATTGCGCAAAATAATAGCTTCACAAATCTTTCGCTTAAGTCTGCTATTCTGAAGAAAATGGGTAAAACGGATGAAGCAGATAAAGTTATGGAGACAGCGATTCCTATCTCAAATGAAAACGAATTGAATAATTATGGCTATCAGTTGCTTAATGGAAAAAATTATGATAAGGCAATTGAAGTTCTAACGCTAAATACTAAACGTTTCCCCAAAAGTGCCAATACTTTTGATAGTCTTGGCGAAGCGTATGCATTAAAAGGCGATAAGAAAAATGCAATAATTAATTTCAAGAAATCGCTTAGCTTGAACCCCCCTGCCGGCACAAAAGCCAATTCTGAAAAATTTCTTCAGCAATTAGGAGGAATGTAATAAAAAGGGATGTGCAGTTTCAAAAAGTGCTACTGCACATCTCCTCTTTTTGATGGTATTCTAATCTATTAGACTTAAATTTTTGGTGCGGCGGCTAATATTTCTTCATTGACGTGATCTTTGTATTTTTCGAAATTGTTTATAAAATAACTGGCAAGCGTATGTGCGGATTGTACGTATGCATCTTTATCTTCCCAGGTAAATTTAGCACTTAACATTTCTGTTGGAACTCCCGGACATTGTTCAGGCATCATTACGCCAAAAACCGAGTGAGGGTGATAGGCAACACGATCGAGTTTTCCTTCCAGTGCTGCTGTAATCATGGCCCGCGTATATTCAAGCCTCATTCTGCTGCCAACACCATATCCGCCACCATTCCACCCAGTATTCACCATCCATACATTGACATCATTTTCCTTCATTTTTTTGCCAAGCATTTCTGCATAAACTGCCGGATGCAGCGGCATAAAAGGTGCCCCAAAACAGGCGCTAAACGTAGACTTCGGCTCTCTAACTCCGGCTTCAGTACCGGCAACTTTTGCGGTATAGCCACTGATGAAATGGTACATCGCCTGTCCCGGCGATAGTTTGCTTATAGGAGGTAAAATGCCATACGCATCAGCTGTAAGAAAGAAGATATTTTTCGGATTCTTACCAATGGACGGTACCATTATGTTACTAATGAAATTTATCGGATAACTTACTCTTGTGTTTTCAGTAATGTTTTTACATTCGTAGTCAATTGCCCGGGTACCATTTATAAAAGTTACATTCTCGAGAATAGCTCCATACTTAATCGCGTTATAGATGTCGGGTTCTTTTTCCTGGCTCAAATCAATCGTTTTGGCGTAGCAACCACCTTCAAAATTAAATACCGAATCATCATCCCATCCATGCTCATCATCGCCAATTAACCTTCGGTTAGGGTCTGTACTTAAAGTGGTTTTTCCAGTTCCGCTCAATCCAAAAAATACCGCTGTATCTCCGTCTTTACCGACGTTTGCCGAGCAGTGCATGCTCAAAACTTTTTTGTGGTGAGGTAAAATATAATTCAGAATGCTAAAAACAGATTTCTTCATCTCACCTGTATATTGAGTACCTCCAATGAGAATTATTTTTTTCGTGAAATGTATAATTACAAAATTTTCATGCGGCACTCCATCCGATTCCGGATTGGCGTAAAAATGAGGAACCTGTATCAAATGCCAGTCAATTTCAATTTCCTGCAATTCTCTTTCTTCAGGCCTTAAAAACATATTATAAACAAAAAGGTTGCAGCAGGGATTTTCATTGATCACTCTTATATTTAACCTGTATTGCTGGTTAGCACATGCATAACAATCTCTTATCCATAACTTTTTATCACCCAGGTAGTCCATAATTTTTTTGTACAGCCTGTCAAAATACTTTTCTTCAATGGGGATGTTAAATTCATTCCAATCAATTGTATTGTCAGTCAATCTATCTCTGACAATGAACCTGTCTTTAGGGCTTCTTCCGGTAAATTCGCCAGTGTCAATAACTAATGCGCCGGTATCACTTAAAACACCTTCACCTTTTGAAACAGCCTGGCTGATAAGCTCTCCAGGCGGTAGTTGATAAAATATATTTTCAGCAGATTTTAATCCCAGGTTAATAAATAAACTTTTGGGAATAGCAAGCATCGTTGGAACAGACATGAAAACTTCAACATTTGTTAAGAAGCAAAAGTAGATAATCAAATTTTTAAGAAATCCCCAAACAACAGCACATAAACGTAGTTAGTTGCTGCTTTTTGTCAGAAACGTTTGTTTATCTCCAAGAACATTTTAAAAGCATTAAATAAAATTCGGGAGGAGAGAAAATTCCTTAAAAAGAATAAAAAAATAATTTTTCTAATGTGTAGATTTTACATCCGAATGGTGTTTTGAAAAGCAAAATCTTTTTATCATGTATATTGCAACCCATAAAAATTCTATTGATGAAATATCTTCCTCTTAATCCTGAAATATTTGTCCAGAATAGGAAAAGGTTTACTGGCAAGATGGAAAAAAATGCAATTGCCATTTTTAATAGCAATGATGAGTTACCGACCAATGGAGATGCATTATATCCTTTTGTGCAGAACTCTGACCTGTTTTGGCTCACAGGAATCAATCAGGAAGACTCTATGTTGATATTATATCCCGGTAATCCTGACCCTAAATATCGGGAAGTATTGGTTTTGGTAAGACCCAATGAGCTAAAAGAGAAATGGGATGGGCACAGGCTTACCGCCAAAGAAGGCAAGGAGATATCAGGAATAGAAACAGTTGTGTGGCTGGATGTACTTGATGTAATGCTTCAGCCATGGATTCATCTAGCAGATAGTATTTATTTAAATACCAATGAGAATGACCGGAAATCAAATTTAGTTCCGGTAAGAGACTACCGCTATGCAGCGGATATGCGTAGTCGTTATCCATTACATAATTACATGCGGAGTGCCAAAATTTTAAAAGAGTTGAGGGCAGTGAAATCGGCGCTCGAAGTTGAAGTAATACAGAAGGCGATTGATATTACCGACAATACTTTCAGGCGCTTATTAAAATTCATAAAGCCGGGTGTTATGGAATATGAAATTGAAGCTGAAATTTATCATTCATTTTTATCTCAAAGGGCTACCGGCCCCGGCTATTCCAGCATTATTGCAAGTGGTGACAGGGCAAGGACTTTGCATTATGTAAGCAACAATGGTGAGTGTAAAGATGGTGAATTAATACTGATGGATTTTGGCGCAAGCTATGGAAACTATAATGCCGACTTGACCAGGACGGTTCCCGTAAACGGTAAGTTTGGCAGAAGACAAAAAACGGTTTATAATGCCTGTTTGCATTTGCATCAATACGCTGCATCAATACTAAAACCCGGTGTTAGCATAAATGATTATACTGAAAAAATTGGTGATGAGGCAACAGTGATTTTTCAGAAAATCGGGTTGCTGAAAAAATCGGAAGTTAAGAATGAAGACCCTGCAAACCGGGCCTACCGTAAATATTTGTATCATGGTATTTCTCATCATTTGGGAATTGATGTTCATGACCTGGGAACAAAGAATGAACCTGTTAAAGCTGGAATGGTTTTTACAATAGAGCCAGGAATTTACATTGAAGAAGAACACATGGGCGTGCGAATTGAAAATAATTTTTGGATAACTAAAAATGGAAATAAGGATTTAATGAAAAATATTCCGATAACAGTTGAAGAAATTGAAAGCCTGATGAAGAAATAAATTTTATGAAACAAATTCCAAACATTTTCACCCTGCTTAATCTTTTCTTCGGCTGCATGGCAATTGTTTTTGCTTTGCAAACAGACTCTGTCATAATTTATTTAAATGATGAATTTAACAGCAGTTTTAATATTCCTGAAAAACTTACGTGGGCTGCAATTTGCATCATTATTGCGGCGCTTATAGATTTTTTAGATGGGTTTATTGCCCGCCTATTAAAGGCAACTTCTTCAATGGGAAAGCAACTTGATTCGTTAAGCGATATTGTTAGCTTTGGCGTTGCACCCGGCGTAATTCTTTATCAACTGCTGCGGTTCAGTTTTGCAAGAGAAGAAAATGGACTTAATGTTTCGATAGTATGGCTGCTACCCGCTTTTATTTTAAGTTGTGCAGCGGCCTATCGTCTTGCTAAATTCAATTTAGATGAAACACAAAGTGTAATTTTCAAAGGCGTTCCCGTACCTGCCGTCGGTTTATTAGTAGCATCTTTTCCGCTAATTCTTCATTTTAGTACGATTGGCGCTGTTAACAACCTGCTTATTAATAAATGGATGATATATGGTTTGATACTTATCTTAAGCTACCTGATGGTTTCTAATTTACGGATGATGTCTTTAAAATTTTCTGATTTCACTTTTAAAAATAATGTTCCAAAAATTACATTATTGATCATTGCAATAATTACCGCCATTTTTTTGCAATGGATTGCTGTTCCAATTGTTTTTATATTTTATATTATACTATCCCTTTCAACAATTAAAATGAAAAGCGAATGAATTTTCTTGCTGAAATAAAAATAATGCCACTTAAAGAATTATTGGATCCGCAAGGTAAGGCTGTTATGGGCGGACTTTCCAATCTTGGATTAAAGAACATTGAAGATGTAAGAATTGGCAAGCACATACAATTAAATATTGAAGCACCAAATGCGGCAGAGGCAAGGCAAATAGCAGAAGATGCTTCGAAGAAATTACTGGCGAATCCTGTTATGGAAGAATATTCGATTCAAATTAGCTAATTAGTCAATTTGCTAATATGCTAATGATGGCAACCTTTGAAACTTTCACCATTAATATATTTAACCTGGGTTAATTAGCACATTAGCTAATTAGCACATTACCTAATTAAAATGCTCTACCTGGTTCCATCACCCATAGGTAATCTTGCCGATATTACTTTTCGGGCCATAGAAGTATTGAAATCAGTCGATCTCATATTGGCGGAAGATACCAGAACTTCGGCTAAGCTTCTGCGTTACTACCAGATTGAAAAACCAACAACACCTTATCACCAGCATAACGAACATAAAATCTATAGTCATCTTATCGATCAGTTAGTGACTGGCAAAACGATGGCACTACTCACCGATGCAGGTACACCCGGAATTAGCGATCCTGCATTTCTATTGGTTCGTGAATGCATTAAAAATAATATTAAAGTTGAATGCCTCCCCGGTGCAACAGCGTTCGTTCCTGCATTAGTAAACAGCGGATTGCCCATAAACAGTTTTTGTTTCGAAGGTTTTTTGCCCTTAAAAAAGGGCCGGCAAACTTTTTTGAAAAGAATGGCGGAAGAAGAACGCACCATGGTATTTTATGAGAGCCCGATGCGGCTGGTAAGAACATTAAATGAGTTTATAGAATATTTTGGAGAAGACCGGCAATGCTGCGTAAGCCGTGAACTCACCAAAATATACGAAGAAAATAAAAGAGGATCCTTGCGGGAAGTGCATGATTATTTTAATGGAAAAAATGTTAGGGGAGAAATCGTAATAGTAATAGAAGGAAAGAGATAACGTTGATCTTGCATAACTACAATTAACTAGGCACATCCATCAGTATTGTTTTTTTTATAACTTCTATTTCGCGAATTTTGCGCTTTTTATTTTAATAGCTATAGATGAAGAAGCTTACCCTGTTTTTTGTTCCTATTCTTTGTTTTTCAACCATTCTTTTTGCTCAACCCGATCGTTGGCAGCAGCGTGTTAAATACAATAT
This sequence comes from Ginsengibacter sp., assembly GCF_057362405.1. Taxonomy (NCBI): domain Bacteria; kingdom Pseudomonadati; phylum Bacteroidota; class Chitinophagia; order Chitinophagales; family Chitinophagaceae; genus Ginsengibacter; species Ginsengibacter sp. The sequence goes on along the minus strand of NZ_JBMQQG010000182.1, from coordinate 13,668 downwards.
GAATGTGGACGTTGATGTAAATACAAATCGATTTACAGGCATTCAAAAATTAGAATACACTAACAACTCTCCTGATAAATTAAACCGTGTATTTTTTCATTTATATTGGAACGCATTTCAGCCCGGCAGCGAAATGGACGTTAGAAGCCAGGAGGCCGGCGGCGTAATAGTTAATGGCAGGCCAGACTGGGACTCACGTGTAAAGGATAGGATCTCTAAATTAACCCCGGAAGAAATAGGCTATCAAAAAGTTACGTCTTTAAAATTAAATGGCATTGAGCAACCCATGAAGTTGCATGGAACTATCCTGGAAGTTGATCTTACCAAACCAATTTTACCTAAAAGCAAAGTAAATTTTGAGCTCGTTTTTGAAGCGCAGGTGCCGATACAAATAAGAAGGAGCGGTCGTGATAATGCACAGGGAATCAGGTATAGTATGAGTCAATGGTATCCTAAAATGTGTGAATATGATTATGAAGGATGGCATCCTACCCCTTACATAGGTCGCGAGTTTTATGGTGTTTGGGGAGATTATGATGTCACCATAAAAATAGATAAGTCTTATAAACTTGCCGGCACCGGTGTATTGCAAAATGCTTCGGATATTGGTTGGGGTTATGATAAGCCTGGAACTCCGTTAAAAAATATTTCTTCGGCGGAGCGAACCTGGCATTTTATAGGAAATAATGTTCACGATTTTGTATGGGCAGCCGATCCGAACTATGAACATATTGTGAGAAAACAGGATGGGGTTACCTTAAACGTGGTTTACAAGAAAGTAGATTCTCTTGAAAAGAGCTGGCAAACTATCGCTGATGCGGCAGTCATTGTTTTGCCATATATGGAAAAGCGATTTGGAAAATATCCCTACCCCCAATATTCATTTATACAGGGGGGAGATGGTGGTATGGAATATCCTATGGCCACATTAATGGTAAGACCCGGATTGAAAACTGAGTTTCATGAATGGATGCATAGTTGGTACCAGATGATGCTTGGGACAAATGAAAGTCTGTATCCATGGATGGACGAGGGTTTCGCAACTTATGCAGAAAATGAGGTGCTCGCGTACTATGACAGTGTAATGAACATTCCCCTAGATGAAAAACAAAAAGCGCTTCCGGTAAATCATGGGACCGGTTATAATGCTTACAATTTTTTGATGAAGCAAAAGTTGGAAGAACCCCTTACTACACATTCGGATCATTACAATACAAATTTTGCTTACGAGATTAATGCATACTATAAAGGGGAAATATTCCTGGAGCAACTAGGCTATATCGTTAGTGACTCAGTAAGAGACAAAATTTTGCTTGAGTATTATAAGCTTTGGAGATTTAAGCATCCTAACGCATCTGATTTTATGAAGGTTGCCCAGGATGTTAGTGGTATACAGTTGGATTGGTACAAGGAGTATTGGATATATACTACGAAGAGTATCGATTATAGTATTGATAGTCTGTGGGGAGAAAACGGCATTTCAAAAATAAGATTAAGACGAATTGGCCAAATGCCTATGCCTATTGATCTTCAGCTTACTTTTAAGGATAGTACCAAAGAAATTCATTATATACCGCTAAACCTTATGTTTGGAGATAAACCGGCAGAAAATAAGGAACCTTTCATTATTCATAAGGAATGGAACTGGACCAATCGTACTTATGTTGTTGAGTTTAATCATCCGCTTCGCGATTTGGTTCTTGTTGAAATAGATCCTTCAGGGAGAATGGCAGATATTGACCGAAAGAATAACGTATTGCAATTGAATTGGTAAAGAGTGGACAGTATTATAGTTAGTCTCCCATCAACCCGGCGTTAAATTTAATTAGTAATGAATCAAGATGGTTTTGTTCATTTAGTGGCAGGGTTGACGCTTTGTCAAATACATCGTGGTACGCTTTAATGCCGCCAAGTGTATAAAAGAAAAATGCGGGTACTCCTTTTTCGGTAAAGAAATAATGATCGCTGTTGGCAGCCTTACCTCTTGAATTTATTTTTGCCAGGTATTTATATTCATCATTTATTTTATTCATCAGTGCGAATTCTTTAGGGAATTCTGTTGCGTTAACAACTGTAATGCCTTCATCGCCTGTGCCCGCCAAATCAGTGTTTATAAGAAATCTTATTTGACGCAAAGGAATAATGGGATTTTCGGTGTAAAATTTTGAGCCAACCAGGCCAGCTTCTTCGCCGGCAAATAATATAAACCCTATTGAATATTTTGCAGGATGCGCTGCATAATATTTTGCAAGACTTAATAAGAGCGCATCGCCACTTGCATTATCATTTGCACCGGGGAAATAAGTATCTTTTCCCATGCCTCCTAAATGATCGTAGTGTGCCGTAATGAAAATAAATGAATCGGGCTGCGCTGTGCCTTTTACCATTCCACAAATGTTGGCAGTTTTAAAATCGTTGATAAACTTGTTTTCAATATTTACATTGTATGTGGACGGTATCCCGGAAAATCTTTTCTTGTCTACTTGAATTAATGTGTAATCTGCTACCTGTTGCTCAACAGACCAGGTAAGTTTGTCTTGCAGGTTTACGATGATCCTTTTTTCATAATCAATAAAATCAGCACTATCTTTTTCTTCCAACTTGCCTTTTCCTTTTGCTCCCCGGCTTTCAGGTCCTACAATAAAATCTACTCCGGGAACGAGCGATTGTCCATTTATTTCAACTTCCATTTTCCCGGGGAAGGTGTTGGCCGGATAACTAAAATCCTGGAAATAATCCTTGCCATTTAATGGTTGAACGCCAAGGGTTTTAAATTCTGTCGCTAAAAAAATAGCAGCTTTCTTCATTCCGTCATTGGTGTAGCCACGTCCCCAGAAATAAGGCGAAGCGAGCGTGTCTACTATTTCCCTGTTAAAGGAAATATCCTGGGACCGGGCAATTATGCTCATCAAAAAAAATCCGGCAACAAAAATTAATTTCATTCTTCGCTTTTAAAATTTGGTAAGTATAAATTATTTTTTTGTACCATCAAAACTTAAAGAGTTAAGATGTATCAGTATATTGCCCGGCGAAAAATTTGAAATAAGAATTAATATGATAACTGGTAGAATCGAAATCTTGCGTGCAACTCCGGATGATGCTCAATTAATCTCAGAGCTGAGCGCTATTACTTTTTTTGACACATTTGCGGGGACCTGCACAGATGAAGATATGCAGGGATTTATTGAACAGTTTTTTAATAAAGAGCAGGTATTATCTGAATTACAGAATGCGGATGATTTTTACTTTATTGCCTTTGTAGATAGCCGTGCCGCGGGTTATATAAGAATAAAAGAAGAATTGAGCGATTTTGCTATTATTAAAAACCATAAGTCTATTGAGTTAAAAAGAATTTATGTTAAGAAAGAATATCACTCACGAAAAGTTGGCGCTGCGCTAATGAACTTCGCCCTGGATTTCGCTGCTCAAAAAAATTATGAATTAATCTGGCTGGGTGTTTGGGAGCATAATGAAAGAGCAAAAGCGTTTTATAAAAAGTTTGGATTTGAAGATTCAGGTGTCGAACATCCTTTTCCTATAGGCAATACTCCACAAACAGATGTTTGGTTTTATAAATATATTAAGCGGTAATCTGTAAGATATATTTTTCCTTAAAGAAATCTTCCTCAAATATTTTTTCTATTTCCCACGTTCGTGGCCTGCAGCCGCTTTCAGCGATTTCCTTATTAAGATCGCCTCCTTTTAAACAAATAAGCCCTGCTAATTTTTTTGGCTCATTTAGTGGCTTCTTTTTTAATAAGGGTTTGCTCCAGTACCATAGATCTGTTAAAGGAGCCACGGCTCTCGAAACAACGATGTCAAATTTCTTGTCATGAATGTCTTCAGCCCGTGTATGCGCAACCGTTATATTTGTCAAATCTATTGCTTTGGCCACGGCATCGGCAACTTTTAATTTTTTATTAATGCTGTCTACTAGATAAAAATTAACATCCGGGAAAAGAATGGCCAACGGAATGCCTGGAAATCCCCCGCCGGTACCCAAATCCATAATATCATACCCCCGGGGAAAATCAAATTGCGTAGCGATCGATAAAGAATGTAACACGTGATGCAAATAAAAATTGTCAACATCTTTTCGGGAAATAACATTTATTTTTTGATTCCAGTCCGCATACAAATCCTTTAATGCGGTAAACTGGTTTATTTGTTTCTCTGTAAAATCGGCGAAATATTTTGAAAGAATTTCCATTACCTCGAATTTCTAAAATTAAGACCAATAAAAAGTTATTTCTTTCCCGTTAAGTTTATTAGGCGCAGAATACTATTTCCAACTGTTTTTTGGTTTCTTAAAAATAGCTGTAGAAAACTTTATATAATAAAAAAACATCCATACATCCAATACTAAATACCATAGAAATAAATCTTTCTCATCAAGCTTATCGGTCACTTTAAATAAGATGATTCCTTGTATAACAAAACGAATTCCAAATACAATTAGCCCAAGTTTCCAGCTATAAAATAAAAGAGATACAATAAACAAAGGATAGAATAGAAAATGGGATAAAGCATATAATCCCAATAAAAATTTATGAATTGCCTTATAATATTTGCTGGTCGTGTAATGCCTGTTCTTTTGCTTCACCCATTCCTTCCATGTTTTTGGAGGTTCAGATAATGTAAATGCATCCTTGTCAATCACGATTGAAGTGTTGTTTCTGGTGGCTGCTTTATTTATGAAAAGATCATCATCGCCGCCGGGAACATGATTATGAGATGAGAATCCCTTGTGTCTGAAAAATACAGATTTCTTATAACTCAGGTTTCGTCCAACACCCATGTACGTGAGTCCTGCACAGGAGTAGGAGAGATACTGCAAAGCCGTATGAAGTGTTTCCCACCTTACCAATTTATTAAAAAAGCCTTTCTTTTTATGTAATGCACCGTACCCCAAAACTATTTCCGTTCCGTTGGTAAAACCTTCCTGCATTTTCTCGAGCCAAAATTCACTTGCCGGCACACAATCAGCATCTGTAAGAAGTACAATTTCATATTTAGCAGTTTTGATTCCGATACTCAGCGGATATTTTTTACCGGGAATAAATCTTGCTTCCTGTGTTAGTTCAATTAAGTGCAATTGTTTGTGCGCTCTTTGGTATTCTTCCAAAATATACTTGCTTTCATCAAAGGAGTTATCATTGACCACAATTACTTCATGGGTGGTTCGATATTGTTGTATCAGCACTCCTGGAAGATTTTTTACGAGGTTTCCGGCCTCATCCCGTGAGCATATGATCACTGACACCGGGTGTGTTTGGGATGTTAATTTCGACGATGACTTATAAAAGGCCAATCGGCTAAAGAAGAAGAGATAATAAAATACTTGTATAAGCGCAACAAGGCAAAACGCCATAAAAGCAATATTTTCCCAATTGCGCAGGAAGTCAGCTAGTTTCATCGTTTGCAAACATAATCACCTTCTGGCTACGTACAAAATATCTGTTTCGAAACAATAAGCTTAATCAATTACTTATTTTTTCAAAACTATATTTGCTTTTTCTGCATTAAAATGGAACAGCTACATGGCCGCATTGCAATTTGAACTTCAACACACTGACAAACAATCGAAGGCAAGGGTTGGAAAAATAGTTACTGAGCACGGCGAAATTTGCACACCGATTTTTATGCCCGTTGGTACTGTGGGCAGTGTGAAGGCTGTAACGCAGCAACAATTGAAGGATGATGTAAAAGCTCAAATTATTTTAGGTAATACCTATCATCTGTATTTGAGGCCCGGACTTGAAGTATTAGAGGCAGCAGGTGGCCTGCACAAATTTATGAACTGGAATAAACCTATACTTACTGACAGCGGCGGTTACCAGGTTTTTTCGCTTAGCGGTACCCGTAAGCTAACCGAAGAGGGAACGATTTTTCAAAGCCATATTGACGGAAGCAAGCATTTATTTTCACCTGAAATTGTAATGGACATTCAACGAATAATTGGCGGTGATATAATTATGGCTTTCGATGAATGTCCTCCCGGCGGAAGTGAATATGGCTATGCAAAAATGTCAATGGAGTTAACGCATCGCTGGCTCGACAGGTGTTTTGGCCGATTTAATACTACCGATAACAAATATGGATACACGCAGAATCTATTTCCGATTGTGCAGGGTGGCGTACATCACGATCTGCGAAAAATATCCTGTGAATACGTTTCTTCAAAAGAAGCAACAGGAAATGCAATTGGTGGATTAAGTGTAGGTGAACCCACGGAAAAAATGTACGAGATATGTGAACTTTGCTGTAATAACCTCCCTGCCAACAGGCCACGATATTTAATGGGGGTTGGAACACCGTGGAACATCCTGGAATGCATTGCTTTAGGCATCGATATGTTTGATTGCGTAATGCCAACCCGCAATGGAAGAAACGCTATGCTTTTCACAAGCAATGGCGTAATTAATATTGATAATAAAAAATGGGAAAAGGATTTTTCTCCCATCGATGAAGGGATTGATTGTGAAATGAGCAACTATTATAGCAAAGCCTATTTAAGGCATTTGATTAAGTCGAAAGAAATATTGGGATTACAAATTGCGAGTATTCATAATCTTGCTTTTTACCTTACTATTGTTACAAATTCAAAAAATCATATAATTCAGGGTGATTTTGCACCGTGGAAAAATGAAATGAGTGTTAAATGGCAACAGCGATTATAAAGTTTGTTTACGTCGTAATTTGAATTGCGGTGTAATGTTACAAGCGATATTGTTTATTAAATTTTAACGAAATGGAGTTAATCGCCATTTTGTAATAAATTTTTTTATCCCATCTTTGTAAACATCGATAGTAAATATACTTGAATGCATCTTTTCTAATATCAGTAAAACCTTTGGACATGGCAAAATGGGTAAGTATTTTTTTGTTTATTTTTTTTATTGGCAATGCATCGTACGCACAAACGAATAAACTTACAATTGAAGGAAGTACGCCTAAATTATATCTTCTGCATATAGTAAAGCCAAAAGAAAATTTTTACAGTATTGGGAGATTATATAATGTTACGGCAAAAGAGTTAGCTTCTTATAATAACCTGCAATTCGAAAACGGATTGAGTGTTGGAGAAACGCTTAAAATTCCACTCACTGAAAATAATTTTTTACAATCAGGAGGCGCCGGTGGTGGTGAAGCATTGATACCTGTTTATCATTCCGTTCTCCCAAAAGAGGGCCTTTACCGGGTTAGTATTAATTATAACAAAGTTCCGCTTGCCAGTATAAAGAAATGGAACCACCTGCAATCAGATGAAGTTGCAATTGGTACTCCTTTAATTATTGGATATCTTAAAGTTAGCAAGACCGAATCCTTGTTAGCTTCCAAAGGTGTTAAGACAAATATAGAAATTACACCAGATGGGAAAACAGAAGCGAAACCCATTCCGCCCGCTCCCATAATTGAGGACAGAATGCCACCGGTAAAAAAACCTGATGTTGTAAAAGATGAATCAAAAGAGGTAACTACAGCACAAACGGATGAGCATAAAGTGACTGTTACAACGGTAAATGCAAAGAGTACTGTTAATTTCTCCGGTGGCTATTTTAAGAAATTATATGATGACCAGGCAGAACGGAAATCTCCTGTAAGCGCAACAGGAAGCGGTGGTACCTTTAAGTCTACCAGTGGATGGCAGGATGGCAAATATTATTGTTTTAATAATGATGCGCCTCCCGGATCTGTAATTAAGGTTACAGACAATGCAACGGGAAAAAGCGTGTATGCTAAGGTGTTAGATGCGATACCGGATATAAAACAAAATTCCGGGCTTGCCATTATTATAAGTAATGCTGCCGCAGAAGAATTGGGTTCGGGCGATAAATTTGATTGTGCTTTGAGTTACGTGAAATAGTGGGTTCATTTAGCTAATTGCTAATTATTTCTCCATCCTCTGAGGAAATCGTCTATGGCCATTTTTTTCTTTCCTTCTAATTGCAGCTCTGTTACCGAAATGTAGCCGTTATTGCATGCAAATTTTAAGAAAGTTTTATTGTTTGTAATCAGTTCTCCGGAATTTTCTATTGGGTTTGAATACTCTTTTTTACTGCTGAATATTTTTAATTTTTTTCCCTTCAAAAAAGTAAAAGCAGCAGGATAAGGTGAAAGCCCGCGAATGAAGTTATAAATGTCATCAACATTTTTTTGCCAGTTTATTTCGCAGTTTTCCGTAAATATTTTTGGGGCGTGTCGCAAAACCCCAGGCGTTAAGTATGAGGTTTGGCTTTGAGCCACTTCTTTAAGATTATTACTAACCAGTTCATTTACGGTTTGTAAAAGCAAGTCGGCGCCAATCATCATCATTCGGTCATGAAGTTGACCGGCATTTTCTTCATCTCCTATACTAATTTTTTGTTGCAACAATATATTGCCGGTATCAATTTCATGTTGCAGTTTAAATGTGGTTACCCCGGTTTCTTTTTCCCCGTTGATAATTGCCCAGTTGATGGGAGCTGCTCCTCGATATTGTGGTAATAACGACCCGTGAAGATTGATAGTACCCATAATTGGCATGTTCCAAACAGCTTCTGGTAACATGCGGAAGGCAACCACAACCTGCAGATCCGCATTAAGCGATTTAAGTTCTTTTAAAAAATCAGGGTTTTTTAATTTTTCAGGCTGAAGGATTTTCAAACCTTTTGACAAAGCATATTTTTTTATTGCGCTTTCACTCATTTGCATTCCTCTCCCGGATGGCTTATCGGGTGCAGTAATTACTGCGACAATATTATAACCTGCATCAACGAGTCTTTCCAGAGAAGGAACCGCAAATTCAGGTGTTCCCATAAAAATAATCCGGAGATTTTTCATTTTTGATTATCTCTTAAATGAGGTTTTTTATTGATCGAAGTCTTTGTATAGCAAATATTTTTTTCTAATTTTTTTAAAATTGCCCAAGGCAGGTTCCCAGCTTTTTCTAATTTCATTTTCTGACACGCCATCTTTTATTTGTTGCATCAGGATGTCATTTCCCGCAAGCCTGTTAAATCCATTGGTAGGTAAAAAAAACTTTTCTTTATCAGGGAATAATTTGTAAGCCTGGATGATCCATTTAATTTGAATTGTATTGTTAATTTTTTTTAAAACCTGTTCAGGTGTTCCTGAAAGATTCCAGCCATAGCATACCTCTCCATAATGCTTACTGCTTTTTGCCCCTTCCATAGGATGCGGTTTAAACGAATAAAGAGTCTTTGGCAAAGATGGTGCACCAAAGACCTGGAAAGGTTTATCCGTACCCCTCCCTTCGCTCAACGATGTTCCTTCGAAAAGACAGGTTGAAGGATACCAATATATTGACTGGATAGAAGGCAGGTTCGGAGATGGTTTTAATGGTGGAATATATTTGCTTTTATGATTGTAGTTTAAGCATTTGATTACAAAAAAATGGAAGGGCGTATCGGTGGTTGCTTTAGTAGTTTTAAAGTAGTTATATTTTTTATTTGCTGCATCGGTAAGCCAGTTTTCCCCTGCTATCATAAAAGCGTACTCACCTAACGTCATACCATAAACGATGGGTACGGGCTGCATGCCAACGAAGCTTTTAAATTTGGGATCTAATACCGGGCCATCTACATAAAATCCGTTGGGATTGGGCCGGTCAAGTATCAGCAGGGGTTTCGAATTTTCGAACGCAGCTTCCATATAAACTTGCAGGGAAGAAATAAAAGTATAAAACCTTGTGCCCACATCCTGGATATCGAATATCATTATATCCACATCCGCCAAATCTTCTGCAGTAGGCTTTTCGTGTTTTCCATAAAGGCTGATAACCTTGATCCCGGTTTTCTTATCGATGGCATTTCCAACTTTTTCTCCTGCGTCAGCATCGCCTCTAAAGCCGTGTTCAGGCCCAAAAATTTTTACAACTTTAATTCCTCTTTTAACTAAAGTATCCACGAGGTTAGTATGGCGCACCATTGAAGTTTGATTGGCAAAAACAGCCACAGATTTGCCCTTGAGAAGCGGCAGGTACATGTCCATTCTGTCTGCGCCTGGGACAATTCTGTTTTGTGAATAACCGTGAAGGAGTAAGATATTCAGGAAGAGTATAAATATTATTTTTCTTTTCATAGTTCAAATTTCATTAAAAAGTGTTGATTCGGAGCGGTTAAATATATTGAGAAAACGGCGACAGGGATGATAATTTTTTTATAAATTGATCAATACAATGCCTGTTTATTTTTTGAGCTAAATAATTATTAGTTCCTTCGCAGTTATTTCCGGTGAATTCAGGAACAGGAAATATTATTTTTTAAATATCAAACCAAATAACATGAGTAAAGCAAAAAAAGGAGATGTTGTAAAAGTGCATTATAAAGGAACACTCAATTCCGGTGAGCAATTTGATTCAAGTGAAGGACGTGATCCACTCGAGTTTACTGTAGGTGCAGGCCAGATGATTGCTGGTTTTGACGCGGCTATACCCGGAATGGTTGTTGGAGAAAAAAAGAAAATAGTGATAGCGCCCGAAGATGCATATGGGCAAAAAAATGAAGATGCCATAATTGAATTTCCAAAATCGAACATACCGGCTGATATGAAACTGCAGCCTGGCATGAAGTTACAGTTGCGTGATGAAGCCGGTCATCCTGTACCGGTAGTTGTAACCGAAGTAAAAGATGATGTTATCATTCTTGACGCTAACCACGAACTTGCCGGTAAAGAATTAATTTTTGATATTGAGTTGGTAGAAATTGCTTAATAGATATTCATAACTGCAGAGAGTAAACGCAGTTGGATTCTGCGGATGCAGTAAGTATGTTGTCGCTTGGCGTGGCAAAGTGGATGAATGCGTTTTTAATATTCCATCTTCCTAAGTGAGGGGGCTTTAAACCAGGTGGCAGCAACTACGAGAAGCGTTATACTTCCCCCTATCACTACTGAAGAAATAGTGCCAAAAAGCTTTGCGGTAACACCGCTTTCAAATTGCCCCAGTTCATTGCTGGAATTCACAAACATTGAACTTACGCTCATTACTCTTCCCCGCATGTTGTCGGGGGTTTTTAATTGTGTAATAGTGCCTCGTACTACCACACTTATTCCGTCGAGCATTCCGCCAATTAAAAGGGCGCAAAACGATAAAATGAAAATCTTTGACAGGCCAAAAATAATTATGCATATACCAAAACCAGCTACGGCCAATAATAATTTTTTTCCTTGATTTTTCTGCATCGGGAACAATGTGAGAATGATTACAATTACAATTGATCCCATATCAGCTGCCCCATTTAAGAAGCCAAATCCCTCGGAGCCAACTTTTAAAATATCACGTGCATAAACAGGAATGAGGGCAACTGCCCCGCCAAATAATACGGCAAAAAGGTCTAGCGAAAATGCGCCTAATAGCTCTTTCGTTTTAAAAACAAACTGTAATCCCTGCTTTACACTTTCCAATGTTCTTACAGAGCCCATGACATTTGAGGAGGGTTTTGGTTTTATTCTTGACAGAAAGAAAAATGAAATTGTGATGAAAGATGATATTACGATTAATGTGCCCGTTATGCCGGCTCCGGCAATTAAAAATCCTCCGGCTGCATGGCCAGTTACAGAGGCAGACAGCCACGTTCCCTGGCTCCATGTAGTTGCATTTTGTAAATGATCCCTCGGAACGATATATGCAATCATAGCTCCAAAAACCGGTCCGGTAAAGGCCCTTATAATGCCGGTGCCAAAAATTACTATATAAATACAAATAGCAATCCAGTGATTGCTTAAATGATTTGCCGTGAATTTTCCGGATATAAAAACCAATATCAGGGCAGCCAGCGCATAAAGTACTACTCCTCTTAATAGAAGTTTTTTCTTTTCACTTTGATCAATAACATGGCCGGCATATAACGCCAAAGAAACTGCCGGCACTACTTCGGATAAACCAATTAAACCTATGGCAAATGGATCGTTAGTTAACAAATATATCCACCATCCTACCAATGTTGCCATCATTCGAAGGCCCATTATAAATACAAATCTTCCCAGCAGCAGGTTCCGGAATTCGGTTATTCTTACTGAGGCAAAGGGGTTATTTTTAAGGGCAGCGTTCATACATAAGTTTAGGGAAGTTGCAGGTAATGCTGCCCCTCATCATAATCAATATTAAGCGCTTCCAGTACGGCATTCAAATGTTTTTCGTTTCCCAAAAAATCGGCTTCAGTTACGTCTATAAATAGTGTCGTAATGTTATGTTGCTTTATATATTGTGTATAGGTTTCCTGCAGCGCAAAAAGATATTCCGTTGCAATGGATTGTTCGTAAGGTCGATTCCGTTTCCGGATATTCTCTTTTAGCTTCACTACCGGTGCATGTAAATAGATCAAGAGGTTAGGTTGTATGAGCTGTGGATTGATTATGTCAAATAATTTCTGGTACAATAAAAATTCTTCTTCCGGCAAATTTACTTTGGCAAACAGCAGGCATTTCGTAAATAAATAATCTGATATGGTTACATTCTGAAACATATCTTTTGTTTGCAACAGATCTTTTAACTGCTTATATCTTTCTGCCATAAAAAATAGTTCCAGCGGAAAGGCATACTGCTGCTGATTTTCATAGAACTTCGGGAGAAACGGGTTGTCGGCAAATTCTTCTAAAATTAATCTTGCATTCATACGCTTGCTAAGCAAATGCGCAAGTGTTGTTTTACCGGCACCAATGTTTCCTTCAATAGTAATGAAGTTGTATTTCATGTGTAGTTCATCAAACTTATATGAGGAATAAATATTATGCCATTTAAGAATATTTTAGGAATATTTTGAAAATCAAAAATAACAACTGAAACACTAAATGTCAGAAATGAATTTATGATTACTTACAACAGATGTTGATAAGTATTTTAATCATTTTCCTTTATTTATCTAGTGCTAAGGAACTTGATAAAAATCTTTGCAATATATTCCCGGAAAACAATTTTTTACTTTTATGATTTCTCCAATAGATTTGCGTTTTTTTCAACAAACCTTTACATGAAGCCATACAACCAGTTCAGGGCGATGTTTGCAATAACAAAAGCAAGCCTGCGTGCTATTTTCAGAAGCCCTTCTGCAGTAATTTTTGGATTTGCCTTTCCTTTAATTTTTATTCTTGTGTTTGGTTTTATTGGCGATAATGGCGGAAGGCAAACTTTTAAAGTAGCCATTGAGGCAAATGCTGATACTGCCAACGCATTATACAAAGCATTGGCAAATACCCAGGGAGTAACTATTGTGAGATACAATGATAAAGACTCGTTGACCGACGATATGGTAAAGGGAAAACTGGCGGGAATTATAAATATTCAAAAAAGCGTTTCCGGAAATCCTCCTTATAATTTTACACTTAAAACATTTAATTCCAGCGATGATAAATGGCCTCAGTTTAAAACGCTTGTAGAGAGCATTATCAATAACCTGAGTAATCATATTTACAAAGACAGGCCTGCTTATGCCAGTTTTGACTTTGATCCAACGAGGGATCGAACGGTGGTAAGACATTACAGGACCATTGACTTTATTCTTCCCGGCCAGCTTGGGTTTTCTTTACTTGCCTCAGGAGTTTTCGGTGTGGCGTTCATGTTTTTTAATCTGAGAAATACATTAGTGTTAAAAAGATTTTTTGCAACTCCAATTAGCAAGACTTACATCGTACTAGGTGAAATGTTCAGCCGCGTTATTTTCCAATTGC
>NZ_JBMQQG010000181.1:0-51010 GCF_057362405.1 Ginsengibacter sp. | reverse complement strand
TGGCAACCCGATTTGTATGAGCAATCACCCGATTCTTCTGTAATGGTGTTGAGCGGCATAATGGTAAAGATGGGAATATTTGGAATGTTGCGCTGGCTCTTGCCAATCTTCCCGGATGCGGTGGGAAAATATCAAACACTCATCATTATTTTTTGTGTGATTGGTATTCTATATGCAAGTTCTATTGCTTTCGTTCAGTCTGATCTTAAACGAATTGTTGCATGGTCGTCCATCGCCCATATCGGCTTAATGGGCGCTGCAATTTTTGCCCGCAACAATACAAGTTTGCAGGGTGTGATGCTGGAAATGTTTAACCACGGTATTAATATAATCGCTTTGTGGATGGTTGTTGACATCGTTGAAAAGAAAACAGGGATCAGGAAAATTTCCGACCTCGGGGGTCTTGCTATTAAATCGCCGTCGCTTTCCATCTTTTTTTTAATAATAGTTTTGGCAAATATCGGGCTTCCTTTAACGAATGGTTTTGTGAGTGAATTCCTGATGTTTACAGGGCTTTTCGAGTACAACACTTACCTGGCTGCATTTGCCTGCATCAGCATCATCATTTCAGCAGCATACATGCTAAGTGTGATGCAAAAAGTTTTTTTTGGTGTGCCGAATTCTTTTACGGAGAATGTTACTGATATAACGAAAGGCCAGAAATTGATGTTAACTATAATTGTATTAACTATATTGATATTAGGTATTTATCCCGGGCCGTTGTTGCATCTTACCCAGGATAGCGTAACACAAATTTTACAGGCTATAAAATAGATAGTGAATAGAAATATAAAAAAAGGAAACAGGATCAAATTATGAACGCTATAATAATATCGGCACTTTGGGGAGTTGTGATGATGTTCGGAGGAGTTTTATTCAAAAAATCCTCCACTCCAAAATATTGGGCAATTGCAGGTATTATTATTTTATTGGCTGCTAATATTTGGGAGTTTTTTGGTCACCAGATTTTTAATATTGATACGAAGGGAATGCTTCACTTCGATCATTTTGGTTTGGAATTCAATACCATTTCTTTTGCATGCACCTTCTTATATTTTCTTTTAAATGGAAGGGAAATAGAAAAAGTTGGTGAGAATGTGTCAGAATATTTTGCCTTGATTTTTTTTATTTTATGCGGGGTTTCCATTTCGTCTTCCTTTAACACCTTACTTATGTTGTTTTTAGGAATTGAGATTATGTCAATTCCTTCTTACATACTAACAGGCAGCGATAAACGTAATTTGAAAAGCAATGAGGCTTCCCTGAAATATTTTTTAATGGGAGCATTTTCCACTGGCCTTATGCTTATGGGTATCGCATTAATTTATGGAGGAAACTCCTTGGGTTCTTTCTATATTAATATGCTTGACCTTGGTACTGGTAAAATGCCGGTAATGATAGCCGCCGGGCTTGTGCTATTGGTTGTTGCGATGTCCTTTAAAGTTTCAGCGGCCCCCTTTCATTTTTGGGCAGCTGATGTATATGACGGCGCACCAACAGTGTTTACTTCTTTCATGGCAACTATTGTAAAAATTGCCGGATTTATTGCATTTATCAGGTTATTCCAGGTATCATTTGGAATTATACAACAACAATGGCAGATGCTTATTGTTGTAATTACTGCGGCTACATTGTTGATAGGAAATCTTACCGCTGTCTTCCAGCAAAGTGTTAAGCGAATGCTGGCTTATTCAAGTATTGCACATGCGGGGTTTATGATGTTTGCCCTATTTGCCTTAAATGATACCGCAAGGGAAGGTTTGATGTTATACGCATTATCTTATAGTGTGGCAACGATTGGCATGTTTGCCATATTGGTTAAGATGAACGACTACACTATTGAAGGTTTTAATGGTCTTTATAAATACCAACCGGTTTTAGCACTTACAGCTACTATATTTCTCTTATCGCTTACCGGTATTCCCCTGACTGCGGGCTTTGCCTCCAAGTTTTATATGTTGATGGCGGCCGTAAAAGATGGCCACCAGGTTTGGCTGGTGATATTGGCCGTTATATGTGCGGCGATAAGCGCTATTTATTATTTTAGAGTAATTCAGGCGATTTATTTCAAAGAACCACCTAAAGAGATACATCCTGCATTGGATGTTACGAAAAGTTTTAAATATTTGCTTATCATATCTGCCGCCATACTTATAATAGCCGGTATTCTTCCATCTCTTGTTGTTGACTGGCTTTACTTTTAATTTATGAATGGTGCTGTAGATTTCTTATGAAATTGTACCTTCACTGTATTGCAGGTATTCAATTTTTGACTTTAGTCTATGCAAATTTCAGATTCACTTTCGCTGGCTTTCCGGACGGTAAAAAGTAATAAACTTCGGACAGGCATTACTGTTACCATCATTGCGTTGGGCATTATGGCCTTAATTGGAATTATTACTGCAATTTCGTCCATGGACCAAAGTCTCCGGGAGAGTTTTTCAACCATGGGTGCCAATTCATTCAGCATCCGTTACCAGGACAGGCAAATTCATATTGGCGGACGACGACAGGTCACGAGAACAAGCCTGAAAGCCCTGAAACAAAAGAAATCTAACAACGGAAAAATTATTACCTACGAGGAAGCAAAACTCTTTAAAGAACGGTATGATTTTCCCGCCATTGTAAGCATCTCAATAAATGGCCCGCAAAACGTCATTGTGAATAATGAAAGCGTTAAGACGAATCCAAACATTGCCATGATGGGCGTTGATGAAAATTACTTGGCCCAAAGCGGTTATACACTCGCTGACGGTAGAAATTTTAATAAGATAGATGTCCAGAGCGGCAGGAGTATTTGTATTCTCGGAAACAGTGTTGCCCAAAAATTGTATGGAGATAATACACAGCGGGCGCTTGATAAGATAATAGACGTGGCGGGTATTAAATATCGTGTAATTGGATTACTGAAAGATAAAGGGTCGAGCGCTTTCCTTAACGCAGATAATATTGTCCTTGCAACTTATAATAATATACGCCGTATTTTTTCAACAACCGGAACGACTTATAATTTAGGCGTTATGGTAAACGATATTAAAGATATGGATGCGGCAATAAGCGAAGCAAAGGGCACCTTCAGGCCAATTAGAAAAGTGGCTATTGATGAAGACAATAATTTTTATATCGATAAAAGCGATAGCATTGCTGAGGTATTCATGAGTAGCCTTGGCACTATTACTACAGCTGCAGCTTTTATAGGCCTTATTACATTAATAGGAGCGGCAATAGGATTAATGAATATTATGTTAGTGGCAGTTAACGAACGAACCAGAGAAATAGGATTAATTAAAGCGATTGGCGGCACAAAAAAAAGTATACGCACGCAATTTCTTTTTGAATCTGTTTTGATAAGTCTAATCGGCGCTATTTTTGGAATTATATCAGGCGTACTAATTGGAAACGTAGTTGGCATGTTGCTTCATACAGGTTTTGTTGTGCCCTGGTTTTGGGTAGTTATTGGAATTGTGGTTTGCTCTGCAGTTGGTTTATTTGCCGGATTATACCCCGCAATTAAGGCTGCGGGCCTCGATCCCATTGTTGCTCTTCGTTATGAATAAAAGTTGGCTTTCAATTCTTCGTCATTCACATATTTAATTCGAATGTGTTAGTTTATCCATAATAACTTTTTATAAATTCTTAATATGTTTCTATTAATTCTTGTCTAGAAAATAGCTATAAATTTTTTTTCTATTTCAGCTCATTAAATTAATAATTTATTAACTTGTGTCCTCGCATCAAAAATTTTTTTTGCCTGAATGAGACTTTTCAAACTTTTTTTCGTTACAATTGTGCAATCAAATAATTTAATCAATTTCATCTTAAACTTTTAACACTAAAAAACCTAACGTTATGGCAGATTCAAATACAACTGCAAGCTCTACTGTTAAAGCCACCACCTCGGTTCAGGCGAAAAAATCCAGCAACATTATTTCTTTGTTAGCTCCAATAATTTGTATTGTAGCAGGTTATATTATCTGGCGTTTCGTTATTGGGGCAAATAGTAATTTCACCCAACCAGATACATCAGGAGGGTTCTGGCCCTCTCATGAAGGCCCAAAAACAAGTATTGCCCGTATGTACCAGGGTGGTATTATAGTTCCTGTTTTGATAGGGTTGTTTTTGATAGTTTTTACTTTTGTAATTGAAAGATGGCTAACTGTAGCGAAAGCAAATGGTAAAGGTTCTAATGCAGAATTTATTAGAAAAGTTCAATTTTATCTTGCTGATAAAAAAGTAGATGCCGCTCTTGCAGAATGCGACAAACAAAAAGGTTCAGTAGGTAATGTAATGAAAGCTGGTCTTAGAAAATATAAAGCAATGATTACTGAAACAGGTCTTGATACTGAGCAAAAGGTCCTTGCTATACAAAAAGAAATTGAAGAAGCTACGGCGCTCGAGTTGCCAATGCTTGAAAAAAATCTGGTTTTCCTTTCTACAATTGCTTCTGTGGCTACCCTGATAGGATTGCTAGGAACTGTGGTAGGTATGATTCGTGCATTTAGTAACCTGGGTTCTTCAGGCGGTTCAGAAGCGACAAGACAGTTGTCAGTAGGTATTTCGGAAGCGCTCTATAATACAGCTCTTGGTATTGGAACATCGGCTTTCGCAATTATATCTTACAATATTTTCACTACAAAAATTGATGGTATTACTTATGGCATCGATGAGTCAGGCTTTACACTTACGCAAAGTTTTGCTTCTCTCTATAAATAATTCTGATATTTTTTATGGAAATAACCTGGAATTGAATCTAATTATTATTAAAAAATAAATAATGGGAAGAGCTAAAATAAAACGCGGGAGTACCAATGTTGATATGACAGCGATGTGCGACGTAGCGTTTCTCTTGTTATCTTTCTTTATATTAACTGGCCAGTTTAAACCGTCTGAAGCAGTTGAGGTATCACCTCCCAGTTCAGTATCAAACACTCACGCTCCTCAGAAAGACGCCTTCCTGGTTTCTATTGATAAGGACAACAGAGTGTTCCTAAGTCTTACTGACGACATTAAAGGAGATATATGGGATGAATTAGTTGCTGAAAAGAACTTGAAAGTTACTCCACAAGACAGAGCTGATTTTATGAGCACTGATTTCATCGGGGTTCCCTTCAGCCAGCTATTGGAATTTATTAAGATTCCGGCTGATGATAAAAAGAATGTAAAAATGCCGGGAATACCCACTGACAGTACAAATAACGAATTGAAAGATTGGATACAGGCTGCAGCAACAGCGGGTGCAGGTAAAAAGTTGAATTTCCTTATTAAAGGAGATAATAATTCGAAATTCCCTGCTTTTGGAAGTGTAATAGATGCCTTTAAGAAAAATGATATTTACAAATACAACCTTGTAACAAATGCCGAGGACGTACCTCCGGGAACTGTATTATACGAGGAAAATTTAAAGGCACAGAGGGAGGGCAAATAACGCTGCAAAAAATAAATTCGTTTAACATTAAAAATATTTTGTCATGGCAGAAATGGAAGTAAAATCGGGTGGCGGCCACAAAGGACCCGGTGTTAAAAAAGGTAAAAAGCTTTCGACGAGGGTAGACCTAACACCAATGGTGGACCTTGGTTTTTTGTTAATTACATTTTTCATTTTCACTACAACATTAGCTGAACCAACTTCAATGAATTTGGCGATGCCTAAGGACACCAAAGACCCGAACCAGGAAAACAAAGTAAAGGAATCCGGATCATTAACTTTAATGCTTGGTAAGGGAAATGTAATCTACTATTACTATGGTAATGATCCTACGAAGATGCAAACGACCGGGTACAAGGATGTAAGAAAATTGATACTGGATAAAAAGAAATCAACACCTGCAGATGACCTTTTTATAATTATTAAACCAGATAAAGATGCAACCTACAAAAATGCAGTTGATGTGTTAGATGAAATGACTATCGACGATATAGGAAGGTATGCAATGGTTGACCCAACGCCTGATGAATATAAACTAATTCAACAGACAGAAGCTGCCGGTGGAGTAAAATAAATCAATACTGAAAAAAACCTATATAGGTCTCTAAATAAAATAGTATGGAATCTAATAAAATATTAAAGTCTACTTATTTGGACATTCTTTTTGAAGGTCGAAATAAAGAGTATGGTGCTTACGACCTGCGAAATACTTACAACAGGCGAATAAAAATTGCCTTGGCAAGTACAGTTATTATATTGGCGATAATATTTGCAGGTTCAGTTATCGCAGATAAACTTTCGTCAACAAACAACACCAAAGAAATTAAAACGAAGGAACTGGTCATGGAAGCTGCACCAAATGAGCCGCCGCCTCCTCCTCCGCCGCCTCCACCGAAATTACCGCCGCCTCCACCAATTGCCACTATTCAGTTTACACCTCCCAAAGTTGTAAAAGATGAGGAAGTTATTAAACCGCCACCAGAAGTGAAACAAATTGAAGAGGCTAAGATCGATGTAAAAACTGTTGAAGGAACGAAAGATTTAGGTATAGTTGCTCCCCCGGTTGAGGACAAAGGAACACAGATAGTTGCGGCTCCGGCAGCAAAAGAAGATGAAGACAAAGTTTTTACTAAAGTTGAAATTGAAGCTTCGTTTCCCGGAGGGCCAGGCGCATGGTCTAAGTATGTTCAAAGGGCTATTATGGCTGATATAGATGAATTTACTGAGTCTGATTATGGTACTTGTGTTGTAAAATTTATCGTTGACAAAACCGGCAAGGTGAGCCAGGTTGAAGCAACGACGATGAAAGGAACAAAACTTGCCGAGATTGCGACCAACGCTATAAGAAAAGGTCCAAACTGGACGCCCGCTCAACAGAATGGCAGATATGTAAACGCTTATCGCTTACAACCTGTTACTCTTACTAATCCTGATCAGTAATCTATTCAACGTATACTTTTTGAAAGAGATGCTTTGCATCTCTTTTTTTTTATCCGTTTTTTTGAGATGGGATATTTGACGGATTTAATTCATTGTGAAATCTTCTTATTTGTGCATCTAATTAAAAAAAAACCATGCCACAGATCGAAGAAAATAATCGTAACAAATCGAATAAATATTTGAAATGCAGATCGGTTAGAGTTGATCTAACACCCATGGTAGATCTGGGATTTTTACTGATAACTTTTTTTATATTAACCACAAGTCTTTCAGATCCCGCAGTTGCAGATCTTGCTTTGCCAAAAGAAAGTATAATTAAGACTTTTGTAAAAGCAAACGCTACACTAACGCTTTTGCTTACCCGAAACGATTCGATTAAATATTTTGAAGGGCCTGATCAAAACGACCGCGTTAGTAAATACTGTACATTTCAAAATCTGCGTTCAATTATCCAGGAAAAGCAAAAACGCGTTGCCGCGATTTTAGGGGATCGATTAGAAACTGTCTTAATTATTTATCCGGGTAACCAATCAACTTATAAAAACTTTATCAATACGCTTGATGAAATTCAAATAAATGATATAAGACATTATTATGTTATGACTCCGCAAAATTAAAGACAGGTAAATTTTTGATTTACGGTTATATTCATCTTCGTAAAAAACAGCTGAAAACGCTTTCTTATCTTTACAACATGCATGGAAAATTTTCTGAATGGGATGATACAATCGTAGCAATCGCTACGCCGCCCGGTATTGGAGCAATAGGAGTGATACGACTAAGCGGTAATAAATCATTTGAAATAATTAATAACCTGTTTCCAGCCAAAGACCTTTCCATTGAGCAGCCTAATACGTTACATGTTGGATATCTGAAGGATGGCGATACTATAATTGATGAGGTCGTAATTTCAATTTTTAAGGCTCCTTCCTCATACACCGGCGAAGATGTTATTGAAATCAGTTGCCATGGATCGCCCTATGTGCAGCAGCATGTAATCAATACCCTTGTTCATTACGGCGCCCGTCTCGCAAAAGCCGGAGAATTTACTCAAAGAGCTTTTCTAAATGGCAAACTCGATCTTACCCAGGCTGAAGCCGTTGCCGATCTTATTTCAAGTAATACAACTGCGTCACAAAACGCGGCATTAAAAAATATGAGAGGCGGCTTCTCTTCTATCTTAAAAGAAATGCGGGAACGTCTCATTCAATTTTCTGCTTTAATTGAATTGGAATTGGATTTTAGTGAAGAGGATGTTGAGTTTGCTGACAGGAAAAAATTTCTTGAGCTTTTGGACGAAGTAAGTAAAACCGTAAAAAAATTATTGGAATCATTTCAGCTTGGCAACGTTATCAAAAATGGTGTGAGCGTTGCAATTGTCGGAAGCCCCAATGCGGGTAAATCAACTTTATTGAATACGCTTCTTAATGAGAACAGGGCCATCGTGAGCGAAATTGCGGGAACCACCAGGGATACAATTGAAGAGATCATTAACATAAACGGAATTTTATTCAGGCTGATTGATACCGCCGGAATACGTGAACATTCACAGGATGTAATTGAAAATATGGGAGTTTTAAAAAGCAAAGAAAAAATTCAACTGGCGGATATCGTGTTGTATTTATTCGACATTAATGAATCGAACGAAGATGAAATAGTTTCATTTGTCAGGGAAATTAAAAAACAAAACAATAATGTAGTAGCTGTTGCAAATAAAATAGATTGTAGTGATGATAAATTATTGCAACATTTTAAAGAGCGTATGCAAGAGGTTCTTTTTATTTCAGCAAAGATGGATACTGGCGTTGAACTGCTCAAAGAAAAGTTATTCAATATTGTTGTAGGTGATTCTAAATTATCAGAAAATATTGTTCTTACAAATTCGCGTCATTACGCTGCACTCAAAGAAGTGCAGTCTTCTCTTACTGACATACAAAAGGGAATTGAAAATAAAATATCCGGTGACTTATTATCGTCCGATATTCGCCGATGTCTTCATTACATTGGAGAAATTACCGGCGAAATATCGAATGAAGATATGTTGGATTATATTTTTAGCAAGTTTTGTATCGGCAAATAATACCCCTACCTTCCTTAACGTCATTTTACTTTTAACTTCATTTACAATGCAATACAGATAATAGTTTCAGGAAACTAACGTATCTTTTCTCCATTTTTATTGTTTTGTTGTTCTCTATCTGTACCCTTTTTTATTATCTTTGTGTGGTACAAACATTATCTTCCAAGAGATACTTTATGGCAGTTGCAGACATTATATGTCATTTGGAGTCAGCAAACTGCCTTTTAAATTAAAAATACACATTCATGAGCAGTAGCATTAGGTTAAAAAAAATTTGCGAACAGTGTGAAAAAGTCTTTGTCGCGAAAACGACAAAGACAAGGTTTTGCTCACACCGATGCAATTCCACTGCCTATAAGTTGAAGATAAAGCGGAAAAAAATCGGGCAGTCTAACGAAAACGCCAAGACGCAAATATTAAAAAGTATTCAACCTGCGGAAAAGGAAATCAACGTTGCAAAGGAACTTGTGAATATATTAGAACTGTCTGTAGTTACGGGCCTGAGTGAGCGCACGCTTTTCCGTTTGATTAAGGATAAAAAATTTCCGAAAATGAAGGTTGGGAGGAGATTGCTGTTTGACAGGGTAAAGGTTATCAAATATTTCAATCAAAATTATGGGAATTTATGAGAGGCAAGCTCAGACAAAAGAAATTATATACCGGTAAAATCAGTTTGTACATTGATTACTATCCACCGGTATGGAACCCCCTTAAAAAAATATATACCAGAAGAGAATTTCTGAAACTTTACATTGATCCAAATCCAAAAAATATGTTGGAGAGACGGAAGAACGAACTAAATAAGGAGATAGCCGAAAAGATATATTTGAAACGGATGAAATCATTTATGCTGGAAGAGAACCGGATCTTTAATAAGGATATATTAAATAGTGATTTCTATGTGTACGCATATAATTATATTAGAGGAAAGGAAAAGGGAGGGACCGATACCGAACATTACAAAAGCGCTTTAAAATACCTGAAAAGATTTGCAGGTGATCATTTTAAATTCCGCCATATCGATGAAATTACGTTGGGTAAATTCAAAGAGTTTTTACTAACTACCCATTCACTTCGTTCAAAGATAAAGCTACTGCAGGTGAATACGGCTTCCTCCTATTTTGACAAGTTTTGTACTATTGTCGAACAAGCTTTCCTGGATAATTATCTGCCTGAAAATTATACGCTGAAAGTGCAACGGATAAAAAATGTTGAGGTGATAAGAGAGTACCTTACCGAAGAGGAAATTGAACGATTGAAGAATGAGCCTTGCGAGGACGACCTGATATACCGGGCTTCCCTGTTTTCTATTCTCACCGGGCTTCGGTTCAGCGGAGTGGAAGTCTTGTACTGGAAAGATTTGCACTTTGATAAGGAGCTGAACACATGGTATCTCAATTTGATTGATCCTAAACCGAAGCGGCCTTTCAAACATTATATCAGCCAGCAGGCGGTGGACCTGCTGGAAGAAAAAGGCAATGATGACGAGCGGCTGTTTAAAGATTTGAATTACTCGAGGACAAGACGGATTGTAAAAGAGTGGTGCCTGCGGGCAGGAATCAAAAAGGATATTACGTATCATAATTTCAGGCATACCTATGCAACGCATCTCATTAGCGGAGGGGAGGATATTTACGTGGTTAGTAAAATGCTGAACCACAAGAATGTTTCTACAACGCAGATATATGCCAAGGTTGCAGATAAAATTAAAGCTAAGGCATCCGGTAAAGTCAGGATATAAACGAAGCTATATGAAAACGGATAAATATTTGCCGGGCGAAGACCGGCTGAAAAAAATAGAAGGAGACCTTCATCTGATCAAAAGTATGCTCAAAGAAATACTGCATAACCAGGCTAACGTTGATACCACCACGCAGGAAAGAATTATGAGTGTTAATGAGGCCAGCGAGTTTACAGGTATTGAAAAACACGTGCTGTATGCGAAAAGTGCCAACGGGCAGATTCCCTCTTTTCGTATGGGCAAATTATATAAGTTCAAACGATCAGAACTGATTCAATGGATGGAATCCCAGGGACTCAATCAAAGTTTAGATACGGATGACTACGTAAGCCGATATCTGCAAAAGAACATTTTGAAAGGGTGATTATTACCGGCGTCATGCGAAGAAAGGTCTTGCTTATTCATTTGCTCCCGGCTGTAGTTTAGGCGACTATCTTCGTCAAACACACTTTTCATTTTTCTTATTTTATTCACATTAATTCCGCTACAAAGTTCGGCTTAGGGCTGCTGAAGCGTCCGCGAGCTTCCGGCATAAACACAGGGCCGGGCACAAGCTGACATTTATTCCTTTGCCTCACGGACTTGATTGCCCTAAGCCGTAAGACGCACCATAATTAATTTTTAAAATTTTAAATTATGGAAAGCGTAAATTTTTATGAAGTAAGTGAAGTAGAACTGATCTACAAACCTAAAGTGAAGGCGTCTCAAAGGCCAAAGATAGGATCCTCCAAAGATGCAGCTCAATTGCTTCTTCAGCTATGGGATGCCAACAAGATCGATTTTGTAGAACAATTTAAGGTGCTTTTATTAAACCGGTCTAACAAAGTACTGGGAATAGTGGAAATTTCCACCGGGGGTGTAACCGGCACAGTAGTTGACTGCAAGCTGGTATTTGTTGCAGCTTTAAAAGCTAACGCCTGTAACTTAATTATCAGCCACAATCATCCTTCCGGGAATTTAAAGCCAAGTAAGGTTGATGAGGAGCTGACCCAAAAGATCAAACATGCCGGAAAATTCCTGGATATAAGGTTACACGACCATATTATTATTACCAGTGAAAGTTATTATTCATTTGCAGATGAAGGGCTAATTTAAAGCCTTTTTTTTTGCTCATAATTTATCCTTGCCGCTATAGCTCCCAAATCTCAAATTTTATTCATCTTAACATAAGGTGCGCCTTTACATTTCCTCTTTCATAAAAATGAATCGTCAAAGCATATTGTAAAAGGAAAGCAACCAAAGTAAATTTATTTTCTAAAAATAAATTTATGGCAGACATGTATATTTTATTCCCAATGGAACCAAAGGAGTTCTGGAAGCAATTAAGAGCGATTGTAGATGAGGTAATCATCCAACATGATAAAAAAAACCCGATGCATTCCAATGATAAATTACAACCCAGGCTTCTGAACGCAAAAGAAGTATGCGCTCTTTTTAAAATCTCCAAACCGACTTTATATGAATGGATGAGCCTCGGCAAACTTCCTTCGGTAAAGATAGGATCCAGGCGTTTTTTCAGGTCAGAAGATGTTGACAAATTGATTGACGGAAGTAAAAATTAGCGTAGCCGTTTTCGATGAAATAAATATTACAGTGTAATTCCTGGTATAACAATTTATCGCAGATTCTCAAATAAATAATTCATGATAATTCACTTCAAAATGAACTTTATAGGTCGGGGAGACTGCCTCTTTATCGCAGTCAGCAAGATGTACGTTTGTCGGGCAAACGGGGCATCTTGCCCTTCACTCGGAACTCGTTGCCGGGTATGGCAGGAGGATTTTTTAAATAATAACGACAACGGGCATTCGAAATGAAAAAGGACAAAAGAACAAGAAAAGTAACGGTGCGGTTTACAGTAAATGAATATGAAAAAGTGATTAATAAATTCAAAAATACTACCAGCCCCCAACTTAGCTGTTATATACGAAATATCTTATTAGAGAAGCCGGTGGTGATTAAATACAGGAACGAATCACTGGATGCAATCATGGAGGAGATTATAGTACTCCGGCAGGAATTGAATGCAATCGGAAATAACTTCAACCAATCGGTGAAAAAATTACATACGCTAAGCCAGATTCCTGAATTCAGGAGCTGGTTACTGATGAATGAAGAAACCAAACAGAAATTGTTGGAAAAGACACAATTGATCCAGCAATGCATCAATCAAATTTCGGACAAATGGTTGCACGAATAAGAAGTGGTAAAAGCCTGAAAGGCGCCGTCAATTACAATGAGCATAAAGTAAAGGAAGGTAAAGCCGAATTATTAATGGCAAAAGGATATAGTAAAGATGCAGCACATCTAAAATTCAATGATAAAGTGAACAGATTACAAAGGCTTGCCGACCTGAATACAAGAGTAGTTACCCACTGCCTGCATGTATCGCTGAATTTTGACGTGAGTGAAGACCTGGATAAAGAAAAGCTACAACAGATATCATGTGAATATATGGATAAAATTGGCTTTGGGAAACAACCGTTCCTTGTATACGAGCACCGCGATGCAGCCCACCAGCATGTGCATATAGTCACCACGAATATTCAAAGTAATGGTAAGCGAATCTCGCTGCACAATCTCGGAAGACTCCAATCAGAAAAAGCAAGAAAGGAAATGGAGATCAGTTTTGGATTGGTAAAGGCAGGCGATAAAAAAAATAAATCATTAGACTCATTGCAGGCTATAAGACTTGAGAAAATGTTATATGGGAAAGTTGAAACAAAGAGGGCCATCAGTAATATAGTAACATCCGTAGTAAGCCAATACAAATTTGCATCACTGCCGGAGCTTAATGCAGTTCTGAAGCAGTATAATGTTATGGCAGACAGGGGAGCGGCCAATACCCGGATATTTCAAAAGAACGGATTGCAGTATAGCATACTGGACGAACTGGGAAACAAGGTGGGCAAACCGATTAAGGCAAGTAGCATTTATGGGAAACCCATCTTATCAAATTTAGAAAGTAAATATGAAGTGAATAGAGTAGCAAGACTGCCTTTTAAACAAGATTTAAAAAATAAGATTGATCTGATTTTGGATAAAAATCCAACAAAGCAATTATTTGTAAATGACTTAAAGGAGAAAGGAGTAATTGTAGTATTCAGAACCAATGATCAAAATTTTATTTATGGAATCACCTATGTAGATCATACTACTAAGTCGGTTTTCAACGGTAGTGACTTAGGAAAGGAATATAGCGCTGCGGGTATCCGGGATCAATTGGATAAACCATTGACACTGGCCGAAGGCCCCAATATGAAAATAGCTAATGAGACCTCTGAAAAAAATAATGTAAATTATAACCTGCGCGTACAAACGCAAAAAAATAGCCCGTTGGATATCTTTACCCAGCCTTCAAAAACTTTCCATCACCTGCCTTATGAATTTAGAAGACGTAAACGCAAAAAAAGAAGGTAATGTCAACAGGAGAAAATGAACAGGCGTTAAGAAAGATATTGGATTTTACAAGGCTCTCAGCCTTGATAATTTTATTCCTGCATTTTTACTTCTATTGTTACCAGGCATTTAAACTTTGGGGATGGACTGCAAAGTTGTCGGACAATTTACTGAAGAATTTGATCCACTCAGGGTTATTTATAAACTTCAACAGTTCCAAATTAATCTCGTTAGGATTACTTATTGTTTCACTGATGGGAGCGAAGGGGAAGAAAGAAGAAAAGATAAATTTCAAATCCCTTACCGCATATTTCATGATCGGAACATCTTTGTATTTTGGAAGTTATTGGTTATTGAAAGTTGAGGCCTCAATCGAAAGCGTTGCGATTATTTATATGGCAGTTACCGGCACCGGTTTCCTGCTGATTTTGTCGGGTGGTATTTTGCTCTCAAGACTCATTAAACTTCGTTTAAGCAAAGATATTTTCAACAATCTCAATGAAACCTTTCCGCAGGAAGAACGACTATTAATCAATGAATATTCCATCAATCTTCCCGCAATCTACAATCTAAAAAGTGCCGTTAGAAAAAGCTGGATCAATGTCATTAATCCCTTCCGTTCCTTGTTAGTGATAGGCTCTCCCGGTTCAGGTAAGTCATGGTTCGTTATTCAGCATGTGATCCGGCAACATATCGAAAAGGGATTTTGCATGTTCATTTATGATTTTAAATACGATGACCTTTCTAAAATTGCATATAACCATTTGCTGCATAATAAAAACAAGTATCCCAAAGTTCCACAATTTTATGTTATCAACTTCGATGACCTAACGACTACGCATAGATGCAACCCACTGGACCCTCATACGATGTTTGACATCACTGACGCCACGGAGTCATCGCGTACCATTATGATGGGGCTCAACCGGGAGTGGATTAAGAAGCAGGGCGATTTCTTTGTTGAGTCACCTATTAACTTTGTCACGGCAGTTATCTGGTTTTTAAAGAGATACAAATTTGGGAAGTTTTGTACGTTGCCCCATGTAATTGAACTCATGCAGGTGGATTATGAAAAATTGTTCCCGGTACTTAAGAGTATTCCGGAAACGGAAGTTTTGATCAATCCCTTTATATCGGCTTATGAAAATGATGCAATGGAGCAATTGGAGGGCCAGGTCGCGTCGGCTAAGATCGGGATGGCCCGGTTGTCATCGCCACAGTTATATTACGTTTTATCCGGCAATGACTTCACTCTTGATATCAATAATGTTGAAGAACCGAAAATTGTTTGTATGGGTAATAACCCACAAAAACAGCAAATTTATGGAGCAGTCTTATCCTTATATATTTCCAGATTAATAAAATTAGTTAATAAAAAAGGACAAAGTAAGTGCAGTCTAGTCTTCGATGAATTTCCCACGATTTATTTTAACGGTATCGATAACCTGATCGCTACGGCCCGTTCCAATAAAGTAGCGACTACGTTAGCGGTTCAGGATTTCAGCCAGTTGAAAAAAGATTATGGAAGAGACCAGGCCGATGTCATTATGAATATAGTGGGCAACGTAATCAGCGGCCAGGTTACCGGCGAAACAGCCAGGCAGCTTTCGGAACGGTTTGGAAAGATCATGCAGGACAGGGAGAGTGTTTCCATCAACCGGAGCGATACTTCTCTCAGCAAGAGTAAACAACTCGAATCCGCAATACCCGCTTCAAAAATTGCATCTCTGTCGAGTGGGGAATTTGTGGGAATAGTAGCGGATGATCCCGATCAGAAAATAGCCCTGAAAATTTTTCATAATGCAATTCAAAATGATCAGGTTAAGTTAAATGACGAGTCAAAAAATTATAAAGCCATTACTAAAGTGAGGAATATTACTGACCAGGAAATCCTGGATAACTATATGCAGGTTAAATTGGATATTACAAATATTATTGAAAGTGAGATGGAAAAATTAAGGGAATTAAAAAAGAAAAATAAAAGCAATTAAGAGTGGCAAAAACCATATCCAAAAAAGTTTAATAATTTAAATTCAAAAATAAAATCGAAATAATTGAAAGTTATCTTAACCCTTGAATTAAATAATCAAAACGATTGTGTGCGTGATCCGGATTTTCCTCCAAACTAAGTAATACAGGAACTTTAATTTCCCATATTGATAACTCTTACAAAATCTATCACAGCCTGGTTAATGCTGCCATTCATATTGTCATCAAAATCTTTAAATGATAAGTTCAAAGTATGTTTGCCTTTTGAGAGATAAACTTTGACCGCATTGCTATATCCCCAGTTGCTCCATTCATTTTTACCGCGTTGCGGAAATACTACAGTTCCTTTTTCCTTATCGTCAATTTTAAGTGTTCGTATAGCGCATTTATTTTCTGTGTTCGTTGGTCCGTTACCGTTAGCATACCTGAAATCGATACGGTAAAGGCCCGGGTTTTCAATAGTAACTTTGAATGACAAATTCCGGTTTAGGGTAGTACTTGTTTCAACGAAACCATTGCCGGTGAAACCTTTAAATGCTGAATCGGATTTTGCAGCAAAATTTTCTGCTTCAAAAGTTTTTACATTTTTATCGCCGGTTATTAAAACGGGTTCGCTGGCAAAAGAAGTAATCTTGTTTTTATCAACCGCCATTACCTGGTATTCCGCAGTTCCGTTTTTTTCAATGTTGAATGAATTCGCTTGAACGGAAGCGACCTGTTTTCCACTCTTCAAAACGCTATACGATACAGCTTCTTTAACAGGCTGCCAGCTCAGTTTATTCTTATTAAGTGAAACTTCGGGAGCTGCTAATGAAAAATAAACAGGCTGATGATTAATTGCATTGTTGACTGTATTGTTATTGGAAAGTTGTATCTCGATTGTATGTGTTCCTTTAAGTGTTGAAGGTATAACATAGGCAGAGGTTGGTTTTCCATCTATCGTAAAGGAGGAAATTTTATTTCCAAATCCACTCATCTGTATATTTAAAATTGCATTCCTGTATTTAAAATTATCGAGGCTTCTTTCGCCTTTTAAAGCTTCAGGTACAAAAGGATGAAAAGTCAATTCATTTTTTTCAAATTGTATTCCAAACAAAACCTTATGTACTAAACTTATATTGCCTGATAAACTCCAGAGCATGTTGCTCGAGTTTATCTGCGTGCCCGCAAAGTCGCCATTTTCTGCTACTAAATTTTCTTTATTGGTAACAAACAAAGCGGACGGGCGATATATGTCCGCAATACTTTGCATCACTGCTTTTTCATTTCCGGCTTTTGCGGCAGCCCATGCATAATACGTTTGCACAAAAGGCCAGACTGCATCATTGTGATAAGGCGGAATGTTTGGTATCTGTGGGTAAATGCAGGTGGTGCCAAAATCTGTAATGGGCATTTTAGCAACCATTTCTTTTTGCTTTGCCGCATCAGCGATGTTCCAAATTATGCATAATGCTTCACCTAACGCTTCGCTTCGCGGCGAAACGATTTTATAATTTCTTCCATATAAATATTGTGCATAATATCCTTTGCCGGGCATCCATAAATATTTATTGATACCATTCTTTATCTCCCTTGCGATCGCTTCATGTTTTGCGGCAACATCTTTATGATTTAATAACTGCGCCATTTGTGACAGCACTTTATTGGCTTCATAATGAACAGCGTTGGTTCCAAGACATTCACTTTGGTAAATATCTGCGGGCTGCATCCATTTGGGATAGGTCTGTTCACGCCAGTCGAGAAATGATGATTCACCTCTTACCATTCCTGTTATTTTATCGTAAGCAACATGTTCGTCATCTTCAATCGAATTTTTTATGATGGCATAAGCGTGCTCCAGCCAGTCTTTATTACCGGTTGCTTTATACACTTCATAAGCTGCAACTGCCCATATTATTCTGTCGGTTGAACAAGGCCATGCGCCGCCGGTTCCCGTATCCTGTATAATTCTGTTTTTACCATTCACTTTGCGCAGCAGACTATTAATGGCAACCTGGGGCTGCAAATAAGCCATTGAAAGAATAATGCTGTAACTAATGTCTCTTGTCCAAACTCCTGCCCATTCTTTTCCTGTTCTGAAAGTACTGTCGGGTTCGATGGCTTTAATCATTTCTTCCAGCGACATGTTATAAATCGCATCAGAAATCGGGTAGCCGGATTTGTATTGTGGGTAATGGAAAATATCTTTTGTTAGTTCCCAATTTGCATTTGTTTTCTTTTCATCTTCCTGCGCATTTAATACTAGCGTTGTAGAATAGACGTGATTTCCATTTTCATCTTTTAACTGTAACTGCGGATGATTTACGAGGTTATCAAAATCCCAGATTAATGGCGAAGAATTGCCGGCAATATAAACGCCTTTAAAATCTTCTTTATAGATTTTATTGCCGTTAAATGTGGTATAATATCCCTGCTTACTGAAATCATTAAATACGTCACTCATATCCACACTTACCACAAACCTGGTATCAGGCGCCAGGTAAGTATTATCTTTTACATTGAGGTTCTCTTTTAACTGGGTTCCAAATTTTATCACCGGCGTTTCACAAGTACCATTTGTTGCAGCGCAAATAAAATGATGATCGGTCCCTGAGGGCATTTCATTATCCTTTCCATTTATGCTAAACTTGAAGGAAATGTCATTGCTCTTAAACTGGTTGGCCGGGCTTTGATAATTGGATGTAAGCTTTGTTGACGACAATGCCTTTGCAGTAAACTTACCCTGCACAATGCTATCCTTATAAACTATGAATTTTTTATTTTGATATAAAGGTATAGGCGTCGTTTGGGCCGCACAAAATAAAGGGGCCAATATTAAGCACGAAATAAAAATATTTTTATTCGAAAACATTTAAACAGGAATTAATTTATAAAAATGATAAGCCTCTATCATCCGCTCTGATTTATTCAAGTTGCATTTTTAAAAATGTTCAATATTCTGCAACTATCATGTCCCAATATTGCAATGAAGGCAAAGTGAATGAAACAGCATTACCGGATTGCGTAAATGAAATTTGTTGTAAAACACCGCCATCAATATCCGGCGATGCCATCCATAATTTTTTTATTGCCTTCGTGCCGGTAAATATGTAAGAAATATTTTTTAATGTATTCGGCGTGGTTTGATTACCGTTCGTGTCCCGCCAGTCAAATGAAGATGCATTGGCAAAGTTTAGGAGATGAATAATTTGTTTGTCGCCCATATCTTTTCCAATAACTGAAATGCTTCCGCTTTGCGGAGGAAAATTATTGACAAAAGTTTTACCATCAGCAGAGATTATGTTGGGAGAATTAAATGTACCACCATCACGTAATAAATTTTCATACCCTGTAAGAAAATCATAATAATGAACAATGGCTTGTTGCAGGTCAGGTTTCATTTGTAAATTGGCATTGGGGAAATATTCATTACATAACATGTGATCGCCCATCTCAAGGTGTGCACCGCCGCAAGCAAATATTACTGCATCGGTAAGCAATACACCGGGTGTATTAAAACTGCCTTTGCTTTTTGCAATATTATAATCCATATACGCGGTAAGCACACTTTTTTTTGTGTTATGGCCCCATGAGTCATTATTCTTAATAATATTCGAAAGGTCACTATATCCTTCATTCGGCGACCATACTTCCGTATACAAAAAATCAACAGGAGCTGTTGCGATGCTATTCTGCTGCCCAAATTGATTTACTGCGTTCATAACAAGCCGCTTTAACGGCGCGTCAGTTTTCATTGCAGAAATAAAGGAACCAAAGCCCGCAGCAACATCAATCCTGTTGCCATTGTAATCATACATATTTCCAAGATCACCAACCTGGTCAACATGGTAACCATCAAAAGCATATACATCATACATATCCTGCGTTTTAGCGGCAATATATTGCTGCCAGGCTGTATTACCCGGATCAACCAAATAGATATTACTTTTAAAAGGAGCACTTAAATTTAATACCTCTTTATTCTGATGATTTTGATCTTTATACATATACCATTCATCTGATACACCGTCTGCCCCCGCATCATTCAATGCGCCGTAGCAAAGATTGTATGACATCGCCTTCATATTACGTGCATGCGCAGACGAAATGTAATGATCAACAGTTACTTTATAATTGGTACGGCTGGCAATATCGAGCCAGTCAGGTGCGGGGTTAGATACGGTTCCGGCAAGCGGCCGGTGGTGATCGTAATCCCAATCATAAAACTGCAAACCGTTTATATGAAGCCTGCTGAGATTATCTATTACAGAATCCATATAATTATTGCTCAACTGGCCATACGCAGAAAGGAAGCCATATCTTGGAAAATGCGACCAGTCTGAAGATACATCTATCGCGGTCGCGCCGTAAATTTTTTCAACACCATTTTCAACACGATAAATATCTACCATATAGCCGGTGAAATCTTTGGACGGGGCTGTCCATGTCCAGCTTGTTGCGGAAAGATTTACTTCCGCAATATCACTAGAAAGTTGCCTGTATCTTATTTTGGCAGATGACGGTAGAACTTGATCAATTGAAAATTTGACTATGTCGCCGGGATTATAAATGGCTTTATTTGTAGTTATGGTTATTGTTGTATCACCTGAAGGATTTACATGAATTCCACTTCCGCCGGCAGTGATATTTTTTTTACAACCGAAAGAAATAAAAGCGGCCAGGAAATAGCTTACAAACTTCATCGTCATCATTTGCTTATTATTCTTTTACTATTGAAATGGTTTCGTACAATTGATTAATTGTTATTTTATAATTTCCTGCTTCGGTTATTTGCCACTTATAATCATCGCTATCTGCTTTTCCTGATGCCTGCGCAACAAATGGTGCATTAGTATCTGTTATAGGGGGATGATTTTTTTCGGGTCTGAAATAAGGACCCGCAAAACCGTTTGCTATCGCAACAGGAATTTTAAATTCTCCGGCGTTCAGCGCGCCTTCGTAGATGAATGTATAAGGATCGCTTGTCGCAACCATGGGTGTAGGATTATTATCGTCCCATCCATTGGGTGCGGCGTCGCCTAATAGCCATAGAGCGGTGTAAGGAGTGAATGGCGCGATATGAATAGAGTTATAGGCGATATTTAATGAAATTTTATAGGCTCCTGCAGTCGTAATCTGCCATTTATTATCGGGCGGATTAGTGCTTCCCAAAACCAATGCAGCGGTGGTATCGGTAATTGGAGGATGATTCGATAAAGGCCTGTAAAAATCTCCTCCCCAGTTACCCGTTGTTGTGGGCATTTTAAACTCACCTGCATTCAATATTTCGTTGTAATGAAATATATAAGGATTAAATACATCTACTTTCATCTGGTTGGGGTTATCAATGTTCCACCCGTTGGGTGTTGCATCTCCCACTATCCATAACTGCGAATATAGAGGTGCAACAGCTTTCGTCACTGAAATGGTAAGTGAAATCAGGTTCACGTCAATATTATAAACATTGACTGAAGCAATTGTAAAAAGATCATCTGGTTGGGAGTCAGCAGTACGATAAATCAAATGGGCAGAATCTGCGCCTCTGTTATAGGATGGCAGTAAAGAACCACGGGTTGTAATAAATTTAAATTGGCCTGGCGTGAGCGTTGCGGTGTAATGAAATTCCCCCGGGATGGTTGCATCCGGTGTTAATGAATCGGCAATGCTCACATCTGAACCGGTTGGAGTAGCGCCACCTGTTATATACAATGATGTCGACACAGGCTCATAAGGAGTAACTGTTATGGTGACAGGCGCGGATGTATCACCTTTAGCCGTTCCGTCGCCGATGATTGTATAAACCCTTCCCTCCAATGCAAAAGCTTTATTGGGAGCGGCTTTCCAATAAGTCGCCAGCAATGTATTTAAACTTCCGCTTGTGTAACTTATGGAGTAAATGGCCTTGCCAACATTGTTAACTAACGGTGAAGCAAAATTATTTCCTTGCTTATCCAATTGCAGGACGTACGTTATAGAAGCACCGCTTTTATAATTAGAACCGGTGGTCCAATTGAACGTAATAGCTGTATTGTTCTTATTGGCTTCGTTTAGTTGCAGAGAGGAATCAGACACTGTTACAGCAAGCGGTCCGTTTATATCTTTTGGCGTGAAATCTTCTGTTTTTTTACAACCCGAAAAAGTCCCGCACAACAAGAACAAACATGCAACTCCAACTATATAAATCTTACTAAAATTTAAGCTCTTTATTTTATTGAGATATGATTGCATAACAATTTTTTTTAAAATTAATAACCTGGATTTTGAGTAAGATTTGGATTGGCATCAAGTTCCACCTGTGGTATCGGCATCAGCAAATTTTTTGAAGTTGCATTTGTTTTGCCAATGGAATGAAGGAAATTTAATCCGTACTGTCCATTATCAACACGAATAAGATCAAACCATCTGTCGCCCTCAAAAGCAAGCTCCATACGTCTTTCATGTAAGATGTTATTTCGCATGGCTGATTGCGACTGCCCGTGAATTTCGGGTAGCCCTGCACGTTGTCTTACCTGGTTGAGTGGTGTTTCTGCCGGTATTGTTTGTCCCAATTCATTCATGGCTTCTGCTTCCATAAGCAATACATCGGCATATCTTAATACAGGAAAATCCTCATTGCTTGTATTGTATTGTGGTGATACAGAGGTAGGCACAAGAAACTTTCTTACATTATAACCGGTAGTAGAATAAACGCTTGAATAAATATTCCCATTAAAATCAGGACAACCCTGGTATAAAATAGTTTTATCCTTTCTTAAGTCTCCGGCTTCATAGCTATCAACAAATTCCTGTGTCGGCTGATTCCAGCCGTAAGCCCCGCCAACAAATGTTGTGTTGCGTGGCCCCATAAAAGTGCTGGTCCATGAAGCCTGGTTCAAATCATCAAAAAAGCCATAGGTAGTACTGCCGCTATATTGAACTTCAAATAAAGATTCAACTGAGTTTTTATGAGCAGGGTCGAAGTTATCAGCATAGTTTGCATTTAGTGCATAACCTAATGAAGTAACCTGATGGCATAACGGAACCACATCCGCATAATCTTTTAAAGTGAGATATACTTTTGCAAGCAGGCCAACCGCCGAACCTTTGGAAGCCCGTCCAACATCAGCTCCGCTATAAGTATCACGGGACGGTAATAAATTAATAGCGTCTTTTAAATCCTGTATGATAAGATTATAAACATCCTGCTTCGGAGATCTGGCGGGGTATAAATTGTCAGAAGGTGATTGTGGTGTAGTTATAATGGGCAGGTCACCGAAATACCTTACTAAAATAAAATAATAGTTGGCTCTTAGAAATTTTGCTTCACCCACTATACGATTGCGTAACGTGGTATCCATATTTATACCAGGTACATTTTTAATAACCAAATTACAGTAGAGGATACCAGGCCAGGGGCCTCTCCATAAATCGAGAACTCCCTGGTTGCTGGGATCAGTAGTAAAATTGGCTTCTTCAACGGTTTCAATACCATCGGTTCCACCACCTGCACCTACAACGCTATTTCCTGCGAATATGTCTGAAGTCCACATTCTCAGGTTATAGAGCTTTGGTCTTTGCATAGGCTGATAAGCTGAGTTTACCGCATTAACAGCATCTTCTGCTGTTTGAAAATAATTGGATGTATTAATGGTATCAAGCGGTACCTTATCAAGATATTTTTTACAGCCTGCCAGACAGGAAATAAGGATCAGGCAAAACACTATATTATAAATGGGTTTCATAATTTTTATTATAAATTTAAATTAACACCAACACTAATTGTTCTTGTTACGGGGTAAACACTGTAATCGACACCATTTACACCTACTTCAGGATCGAAACCACTGTAATGCGTAAACGTAGCCAGATTCAAACACGAAGCATAAATCCTGATCGACGAAAATTTTATTCTTTGAACCGCTTGCATCGGTAGTGTATAACCTATTGTAACATTTTTTATACGCAGGTAAGATCCATCTTCTATATACCTGGTAGATACTCTGGAGTTCTGGTTAGGGTCCCCATAAATTGCACGGGGCATAAAGTTGCCTGTGCCCTCACCTTCCCACCTGCTTAAGGTACGTTCAGTTTGGTTTTGTGCGGTTGACATACCCTCCTGGTAAATATTATTCGCGTTAAAAATTTTATTGCCATAAACTCCCTGTAGAAAAATACTTACGTCAAAGCCTTTGTAGGCAAAGCTGTTATTCATTGCATAAATAAATTTTGGATTCGGATTGCCGATATAGGTTCTGTCACCGGCGTTGATTACGCCATCACTGTTCATATCTTTAAACCGTATATCACCGGGCGAGGTGCTATTATAGGCAGTAGTACCTGCCTGCTGTACCGCGTGATTATCTACGTCCTTTTGATTTTGGAAAATTCCATCCGTTACAAAGCCATAAAACTCGTTGGCCGGATGGCCTGTTTGGTCAATACCAAAGTTTGCATTCAATCCATAATTATCGACAAATAAAGGGGTACTGTCGTTGAGGCTTTTAATTTCGTTTTGATTGAAAGAAATATTAAAATCTGTATTCCATGTAAAGGCCCCGGTCATATTTTTTGTGAGAACACCAATTTCAACGCCTTTGTTTTGCATGCTACCGGCATTGATAGACGGTACAATGGTGCTGGAATAACCGGTAGTAACCGGCACTACAGCGGGAACCAGCATTTTTGAAGTGTTCTTTATATAAGCATCTACGGTAACGCTTACCCGATTATTAAACATAGTTGCGTCAAGTCCAATATTGCTTTGCTCAACCTGTTCCCACTGCACTCCGGGATTAGGTAACACCAACGGATAGACGATGCTTACAGCGTTGTTGTTGAAATTATATTGGGCAATCTGTAGTGCAGATGCGAATGAATAGTTCCCGATATTTTGATTACCCGTTATACCATACCCTGCTCTTAATTTCAGATCGTTTATAAAATTCACTTTAAAAAAATCTTCCTTTGAAATGCGCCAGGCTGCGGATGCGGACGGGAAGGTGCCGTACTTATTGTCGGTACCAAATCTTGATGAACCGTCCCTCCGTAATGTTGCCGTAACTAGATATTTATCTTTATAACTGTAATTTATGCGGCCCATAAAAGATAACAAGGCCCATTCAGAAGCGTCGCCGCCAACATTTGCCTGGCCGGTGCCACTGTTTAATTGTTGTGTAAGATTACTGGGAAAGGTTGTTTTATTTCCACTCAAATAATCGAAACGATTATTTTGTGCACTCGCTCCCGCAAGAACAGTAAGATGATGATCGGTTCCCAATATTTTATCGTAAGTAAAATAGTTATCCCACAAATAAGTAAGGCTTTTATTAAATTGCTCAGCCAGGTAAGCAGCTGTTTGTGGATTGGGCTGAAAGTTATAGACAGGGGCCCACGACCTGCTATCAAAAAAGGAGGCCTGGATACCAGCGGTGCTTTTGAATTTTAACCCTGGAAACAACGAGACTTCCGCGTACACAGAACCTAAAATATTATAACCTTTTGTATCGTTTTGATTAATATTGGAGGTGCCTATCTGGTTGGTAATATCTCCATACCATAATGGATTGCCCAATACATTTGAATAACTTCCATCTTTATTATAAATAGCCTGCACGGGGTTTGCCGCCATCGCACTTCGTATATCATACGAGCCACTGGGTTTATCATCTGCGGTTAAGGTAACATTGTTTCCAAACCGCAACCAGTTGAGAACTTTCGCCTGGCTGTTAAATTGTACCGTATAACGTTTGTAACCTGTATTAATAACAATACCTTTTTGATCTAATACACTTCCTGAAACATAATAATTGTATTTATCAGAACCTCCTGAGTAAGCTAATGAATAGCTTTGCATGGGAGCCGTTCTAAACAAGGCACCGAGCCAGTTTGTGCCCACGCCCAAAGTGTCAGGATTTGCAAATGCAGGATTTTTATTTTGATTACCGTTAGTAAGTATTTCATTATTTAAAGCTGCAAATTGCGGTGCGTTGAGCATCTTTACCACACTGGTTGCCTTTTGCCATGCAGTAAAAAAATCAAATGAAAGATGGCCTTTACCTTCAGCACCGTGTTTTGTGGTTATAAGCACAACACCATTAGCGCCTCTAGAACCATAAATTGCTGCTGCTGACGCATCTTTCAAAACATCAACTGAAGCTATGTCATCCGGGTTTAAATTGTTGAGAGGAGCATCGGTTGGCACACCATCAATTACAAGTAACGGGTCTGCATTATTAATTGTTCCTGTTCCGCGTATTCTGAAGGTAACATTGCTACCAGGCGATCCGGATGAAATTACCTGCACCCCCGGTGCCTTTCCTTGCATAGCTTCGCCGGCATTGGAAACCGGAATAGAATTAAAATTTTTAGTGTTGATAGTTGTTACAGCTCCGGTCACATCTTTTTTACGTTGGGTGCCGTAACCCACTACCACAACTTCTCCAAGATTCGATACAGCTACGGATAGAACAATGTTGAGAGATGTTTCCCCATCTACTTTTATTTCTTTTGTAACATAACCTACGCAAGAAATAACAAGAACACCGTTGCTGCCGGAAACATTAAAATTAAAATTTCCATCACTGCCCGTGACGGTAGAATTTTTTGTACCCTTTTCAGTAACTGTTACCGAAGGAATTCCCCTGCCGGAACTGTCCGTAACAGTTCCCGTTATTTCTTTTGCCTGGGCAAATAGAAAAAAGGGACATACCAAAAAAACCAAAAATAAGATTGACTGTTTAGAACCTGGCATAAAGCAATCGTTTTTGTAATGAATATTAAAAATCCTCTAACGCTTCTTTGAAAAAATAAAAGAAAGAGGATAGATTGATAAGAGCAAAGGAATACAATAGTTTTTCGAAATAGTATTCTGTGCGTGTTAACTTGTTTTCAATTTGTATCAATTTTTTAAATACAGATTTTATTGAAATGGCTTTAGCTATTTTTGATAAAATATAACCTGGAACAGGATTTGAAAAAGAGATTGCTTTATATAATAATCTGCTGCCTGCCTGCATTTACATCAAACGGACAGCCATACTATTTTCGTAATTACCAGGTTAATGACGGTGTATCAAGCAACACGATTACCTGCATGATACAGGATAAAAAAGGATTCATGTGGTTTGGCACACGCAATGGCTTAAACAGGTTTGATGGTACAACATTCAAAATATTCAGGAACGATATAAATGATCCGCAAAGTATCGGAAGTAATTCAATACTGAGTTTGTATGAAGATGATAGTGAACATCTGTGGATAGGCACTTATAAAGGCTTATACATCTATGATGCATTGCATGAAAAATTTTCATTGTTTAGTAAAATTCCACAGGCACAGGTAAGAAGTATATATGGGGATAATAAAAATAATTTATGGCTAATAGCAGATCAAATACTGTACAAACTGAACAGAACCACCGAGGCATTAACTGCATATAATAATTATGATACTCCCTGCGTTGCTTTGTGTGTTGCATCCAACGGGAATGTTTGGAGTGCGTCGGCAAACAGCATGGTGAGAAAATATCATACTGAAAAAAATTCTTACGAGGAATATAACATCAATAAATTATTATATAAGAAGAACACACCGGTTTTTATTCAGACCATATATCCTGTAACTGATACAACCCTGTTAATTGCCACTTTGCAACAGGTACTTTTATTAAATACACAAACATCACTGCTTACCAATATTTTCAAAAATACACCATGGGAAAACAATATACAGGTACACAAAATAATAAAACAATCCTCATCAGTCTTTTGGATTGGGACCGAAAACGGGCTTTACATTATTGATCTTACAACCGGCAAGAGCCGGCATATTCAAAAGCAATATGCTGATCCTTATTCTATCGATGACAATGTAATTACGGATTTTTGTAAAGACAAAGAAGGCAATACATGGGTAGGCACTTTTTTTGGCGGGGTGAATTATTATTCAAGGCAACTAAGCCAGTTTGAAAAATATTTTCCGATGCCCCGTG
The DNA here is from genome assembly GCF_057362405.1 of Ginsengibacter sp. Taxonomy (NCBI): domain Bacteria; kingdom Pseudomonadati; phylum Bacteroidota; class Chitinophagia; order Chitinophagales; family Chitinophagaceae; genus Ginsengibacter; species Ginsengibacter sp. Next base: position 22,988 of record NZ_JBMQQG010000181.1, on the reverse strand, counting down.
TGAATAGTTTAAGCGGTAATCTGGTACATGAAATATGCGCTGATAAGAACAATAATTTATGGATAGGCACCGAAGACGCCGGATTAAATAAGCTTGATACTAAAACAGGTACATTTAAGCATTTTGAGCCCGGTGCAGAAAGGGGAAGTATTTCCTATCAAAATGTACATGGTTTGCTGGCAGATGGAAATGAACTTTGGATTGGGACATACGAACATGGGCTTGATGTAATGGATCTGACAACAGAAAAAGTTATTCGCCATTATCAAAAAAGTAATAAGCCAAATTCCCTGGGCAGTAATTTTATAGTTACACTTTATAAGACACAGGAAGGTGATATTTTAGCCGGGACCTGGGTTGGATTATATAAATATGATAAGCAACATGATGATTTTACATTGCTGCCTTATTTTAACCGCCAGGCACAGGCGATACACGAAGATGAAAATGGAACACTATGGGTCTGCAGCTATGGCAATGGCGTTTATTATTATAACAATAAGACGGGTGTTAAAGGGAGTTTTAAGTATGATGCCAAAAATCAGCATTCACTTTCCAATAATTATGTGAACAATATTTTTGAAGACAGTAAAAAAAATATATGGTTTTGCACAGAAAGTGGTTTATGCAGGTATGATGCGGCTTTAAAACAAATTATTCGTTCCACCAATGAACCTATTCTGCGTGACAACCAGGTTTTCAGGATGCTTGAAGATGACAAAGGCACACTATGGATTTCAACCTCAAAAGGCCTCGTCAATTATAACTTGCGTAGTAACGAAATAAAAATTTATAAAACCAGTAATGGCTTGCTCAGTGAACAGTTTAATTATAATTCAGCTTATAAAAGCAAAGGCGGCACCTTATATTTCGGTACTGTGAAAGGAATGATAAGTTTTCGGCCTTCATCAATAGAAGTAAACAACTATGTGGCGCCGGTTTATATCACCAATATTGCTGTAAACAATTCATCTTTAAAAATCGGAAATGCAGCCTCCAGGCTTAAGGTAGCGATTCCTTATACATCGTCCATTACACTTCCTTATGATAGCTCTACCATTACTTTAGATGTTGCTTCATTAAGCTACACCATGCCCGCCATTAACGAATACATGTACAAAATGGAAGGGCTCGATAAAGAATGGTTGCTTATGCAAAACAACCGGAAAATCTATTACACCAAACTTCCGCCCGGTGACTATGTTTTCAAAGTAAAGGGAAGTAACGGTGATGCAGTCTGGAATAATAAAGAAAGTGTTTTGGCCATTCATATAACGCCGCCCGTATGGGCGAGTAACTGGGCTTATATTCTATACACGTTAATTACACTTGGTATTGCTTTTATTATTTTTAAATACTATACAATTGCTTTGCATGAAAAAAATCAGCGAAAAATTAAAACACTTGAAATAGAAAAAGAAAGGGAAATCTACAATGCCAAAATTGAATTTTTCACCAATATTACACATGAAATAAGAACACCGCTTACCTTAATTAAATTGCCAGTGGAAAAACTTTTAAAGACCTTTTCAAATGATGCAACTTTGCATGAGAATCTTTCTATGATCGATAAAAACACAAACCGGCTAATTCATCTTACCAATCAGCTGCTCGATTTTCGTAAAGCCGAAGCAAATAATTATACATTGAATTTTGTAAAAACGGATGTCAACGATCTGCTGAAAGAATTATTTACGACGTATAAACCCGTAGCAGAGGAAAAAAAATTATCATTCAGGCTGGAGTTGCCACGTATTACGCTGCTTGCGTATGTAGACGCAGAAGCATTCAGAAAAATTCTTAGTAATCTTTTTAGCAATGCTTTAAAGTACGCGGAAAAAATCGTCACAATAAAGTTACTGCCTTTTAACAGTGACGATAATCTATTCCACATAGAATTTAAAAATGATGGTTATGTCATTCCGGTTGAAATGAAGGAAAAAATATTTGAACCCTTTTATCGCCTGAAACAAACTGAGAAATTTGCGGGTACCGGTATCGGCTTACCCCTTTCCCGTTCATTGACCGAATTACATAAGGGAAGGCTTGAATTAAAGCAACCCGCGGATGGTTTCAATATTTTTTTATTATCCATACCTATACACCAGGAAACTGAAATTAACCTGGATGAATTTGAAACAATAGAAAGCGAAAACTCACAGGAAGGGATAGACGAAGAGTTAACGGTAACATCGCATAATGTGTCAATTTTAATAGTTGAGGATAACAATGAAATTTTAAATTTTCTTCAAAAAGAATTGCGCCATATTTATAATGTTTATCAAGCCGGGGATGGCCAGCAGGCATTTGATATTTTAAAAAACGAGAATATTCATATAATTATCAGCGATATAATGATGCCGGTTATGGATGGGATAGAATTGTGCAGGAGAATAAAAACAGATGTTCATTTCAGTCATATACCGGTAATACTTCTAACCGCTAAGAACACCATGCAGTCGAAAATAAAGGGATTGGAAAATGGGGCAGATGCCTACATCGAAAAGCCATTTATCCTGGAACATTTACTTGCTCAAATAAAGAGCCTGCTGGTAAACCGTGAAAATACACAGCAATATTATGCCCATTCTCCCCTGGCTCATATCAAGGGAATTGCCTGTACCAATGCTGATAAAGATTTTCTCGAACGGCTGCAACAAGCTATCGAGCAAAACATTACTGACATGGATCTTGATGTAGATACGCTTGCAAAAATGATGAACATGAGCAGGGGAACATTTTACAGAAAAATTAAAGGACTGTCTGATTTCACACCTAATGAACTAATAAATATTGCACGCCTTAAAAAGGCCGCAGAATTATTGGCTGAAGGAAAATATAAGGTCACGGAGGTTGCCAATACGGTGGGATATCACTTAAACAGTAATTTTTCGCGTGATTTTCACAGGCAGTTTGGCGTAACGCCATCAAATTTTGTAAAAAATCTGTAAAGCAAAGATATTGAACCCCTAACTTATACGAATGATGCGGAACCGGACATCTAATTAGCGTTATTGGTTTATTTCTTAAGCAAAAAGCGGCTCCTGGTCAGTAAATAAAGGCTGGCAGCTTTTGAAGGCAGAATAATATTCTCCTGGAAGGTAAAGCCAGATTGTTCCAGTATCCTGCACAAGGTATATTCGTAAATACCCGGCGTGCCATACAGGAATAGGGCCTGTGGGAAAGAAAGATAATGACAAATGAAGGTATTTAAAACAGCCTGGACAACGTCAGCGGATGCATTGGACACAGGGTTTATTATAAGTTCCATGCTGCAGTCATCGGGACGCAGCCTCATATGTTGCCCCAGCTCACTGGCGGATGCACCGGATATATTAATGATGCAAATTCTCTTGTGTTTAAACAACCCGACAAAGGAATGCGTACTCATATCTTTTAAGAAATTTTTATATTGAACATATGCGGTTTCAATAGAAGCATGCCTCCATTTGTGCAGGTAACAGATGTCCCTCTTTAACTCCAGGGAACGAATGGTTACTTTAGTATTTGCCAGTATCGGTTGCTCAAAAACAATTCCTGTCTTGCGCATTGGTTTACAAAATAACATATAGGTTTTTTTTTCGGCAACCTAATCACACACCCAGTCAAAATTGATTTGAAAAAGCATTTGATAATTGTGAATTTCAATAGCCGTTGAATTACGGGTGCTGATTGGCAACACATTTAGCAACTGTTACGCCGCTATACAGCTATATCAACCCGCATTGATAAATGTTCATTTTAATTACTGCGTTTAACCGTTATGGTTGCCTTCAACCCGTTATATCCGAAAAGGATATTCCGGTCGCCGGGCAGGCATCAATCATTTTCGGAAAAATTATTCCTTTTTCACAAAATCACAATGTCCTTTCATATCGGTACAGGCAAAAACTGAACAGACATTTGTGTGGTCAATCATTTATATGTTCAGTTCAGTTTCATGGCACCAGTTTACTACAGCGTTACTCATACTACTTGGAATTTATTATTTCACGATAATAATCATTTACTACCGGAAAGACCTGGCGCTCTTTGCCAAAAAACAAGATACTGTCCCTGCCCCGCAGCCTGGGCTGACAAAAGGGACCGATGACAATAGTCTTTTGTTCTCCGCCGTCCATGATCTCATGGAAGAGTTGAAAGGAATTTTTTATAAGGCTTCCAGGCAGGATTATCCCAAAGAGGAATTAATGATGGCCCTGCAGTTCAAACTGCGCGATTATCCGAAATTAAAAGACACCCCTTTCCGGGTTTCCATCAATAATCACATTGAGCAGGAAAGTAAAGAAAAATGCCAGACATTATTAACGGAAACGGATATACGAAACTTATGGTAAAACTAAATTTAAATATGAAAAAGAAATTAATGAGTCTTGTCTTTCTGCTGGTAGTGACAATGACTTCCATCGCCCAGGATGGTAACGCCGGCATCAATGAAGCGAATACAAAGGTGCGCGGCTATTTTGATTCCGGAACCAATTTAATGTATGCCGTTGGCGCGGTACTGGGCCTGATTGGCGCTGTGAAGGTATATTCCAAATGGAGCCATGGTGACCCGGATACCGGCAAGGTAGCCGCCGCGTGGTTCGGATCGTGCGTATTCCTCGTCATAGTCGCCACCGTGATCAAAAGTTTCTTCGGTGTCTAACAGCGTGTACGCCGTCAACAAGGGCATCAATAAAAGTATAGAATTCAAAGGACTGAAAGCGCAATACATCTGGTACCTCGGCGGCGGCCTGATCGGCTTACTGGTGCTCTTTGCAATAATGTACATCACGGGCCTCAACACCTTTATTTGCCTGGGCGTGATATTGATGGCGGGAACCGGATTGTTTCTTTATATCTACCGGTTAAGCAACTCCCATGGTGAGTTTGGGATGATGAAAAAAATTGCGAAACAGCGAGTACCCGGCATCGTTATATGCAATAGCAGGAAAATATTTATACAATGGAAAAAAGATTAAATGACATTTTACCACTAAAAGGAGTGGAACATGACTGTATCCTTTCAAAAATGGGAGATATAACCGTGGTCTATGAAGTGATCCTCCCGGAGATCTTCACCTTATCGGGCCAGGAGTATGAAGCTTTTCACCAGGCATGGGTCAGGGCGATCAAGGTGTTACCAAAGCAATCCATTTTACACAAACAGGATTGGTTCGTCGATAGTGCCTATGTTCCTGATTTTTCGAAAGAAGATGCCAGCTTCCTGTCCTGCAGCAGCGAGCGGTTCTTCAATGAGCGGCCCTACCTGGACCACTGCTGTTATCTCATGCTGACTAAAAAACCGGCGGGCCGCAGATTATCCAGTTCTTTATTCTCCACCCTTTTGCGCAGTCACATTGTGCCCGAAGAAACGTTGAAGCCACAACTTATACAGGACTTTTTGGATGGTTGCGGACAATTCAAAAGGATACTCGAAGACAATGGTTTTGTTTCTATGAAAAGACTCAAAAATGATGAGCTGGAGAGCCGGGAACACCGTGCCGGAATCATAGAAAAATATTTCTATTTAAGTGATGACAGGATTATCAGGGACATCAATTATAAAGAACTTCGTATCGGTGAAAATTTCTGCCAGCTCTATACCTTAGCAGATGCCGCCGACCTGCCGTCCGTTTGCGGATCACGCATCAATTATGACAGGTATTCCACGGACACAACAAAATTCAGTATTGGCTTTGCCTCGGTGCTCGGCCAGCTTTTGCCCTGCAATCATATCTATAACCAGTACATTTTTATTGACGATGTGCAAAAGACCATTCAAAAACTGGAGAGTAAAAGATTACGGCTGCAATCTCTGTCAGCTTATTCCAGGGAAAATACCCTTGCCCGTGATGCTACGAATGATTTTCTAAATGAAGCATTCAGCCAGCAGCGCCAGCCGGTAAAAGCGCATTTCAATGTCCTGATGTGGACCCATTCAGCAGATAAACTGAAGGAACTAAAAAACCTGGTGTCAAGCGCCCTTGCCCAGATGGATGCGGTACCGAAGCAGGAGCTGTCGGGGGCTTCGCAAATCCACTGGGCGGGCATACCGGGGAATGCGGCTGACTTCCCGATGAATGATACATTTGACACTTTTGCCGAACAAGCTACCTGCTTTCTCAACCTGGAAACGAATTATCGTTCATCAATAAGTCCCTTCGGTATCCGGCTGGGCGACCGCCTATCCGGCAGACCGGTGCATGTCGACATTAGTGATGAACCGGTCAAAAAAGGGATTTGCACCAACCGGAATAAATTTATTCTCGGGCCCTCTGGCAGCGGCAAATCGTTTTTTACCAATCACATGGTTCGGAGTTATTACGAGCAGGGAAGCCACGTGGTGCTGGTGGATGTTGGCCACAGCTATAAAGGACTCTGCGATATGGTGCACGGGTATTATTTCACCTATTCGGAAACTGACCCGATCCGCTTCAATCCCTTTTATATCGGAGAGGGCGATGTGCTCGATACCGAAAAGAAGGAGAGCATCAAAACCCTCCTGCTGGCGCTTTGGAAAAAAGACAATGAGACCTTCGGACGGAGCGAATATGTAGCACTCAGCAATGCCCTGCAACTCTATTATGAAAGCAATACGAAGTTTCCCTGCTTTAACAGCTTCTACGAATTCCTAACGGAGACTTTTGTAGGCGTACTCGAAACCGATAAGGTGAAGGAAAAAGATTTTGACGTTACTAATTTTCTCTATGTCCTCCGGCCCTATTATAAAGGAGGCGAATTTGATTACCTTCTAAATGCCACGGAAAATATAGATTTATTACAACAGCGGTTTATTGTTTTTGAACTCGATAATATCAAAGACCACCCCATCTTATTTCCCGTCGTAACACTCATCATCATGGAAGTATTTATCTCCAAGATGCGGAAATTAAAAGGCCTCCGTAAAATGATATTAATCGAAGAAGCCTGGAAGGCTATCGCCAGGGAGGGCATGGCAGAATATATCAAGTATCTCTTTAAAACCGTCCGTAAATTTTTTGGCGAAGCTATTGTGGTCACCCAGGAAGTAGAAGACATTATTTCCTCCCCGGTTATTAAACAGGCAATCATTAATAACAGCGACTGTAAAATACTCCTCGACCAGTCGAAGTACCAGAACAAGTTCGACCAGGTACAGGAATTACTGGGATTAACGGAAAAGGAAAAGGCGCTCGTGCTATCGGTCAATAAAGCCAATGACCCCACCAAAAAATATAAGGAAGTTTTTATTTCCCTGGGAGGAATCTTATCGAGAGTCTACCGCACCGAAGTGTCACCAGAGGAATACCTGGCCTATACCACGGAGGAAACTGAAAAAGAGAAAATGAAGCAATATGCCCGGAAATACGGTAGCATAGAAAAAGGCATTGCTGCCCTTGCGCAGGAATTAAAATAAAAATTATGAAAATAGCCGGGATAATAATGATCAGCTTGTTCCTTACGGCTTGTTTTAAAAAGCCGGTAAATGTTTCGGGTGTATATGCCACCCGGTGGTCGAATGAATTTGCAGAGGTAAGAGACACGATTCAGGTGTCTTTCGATCATACGGGTGCCTGTAAAGTCACAAGGCGAACGTTTGTAATGAAAAATCATAAGCCAGAATACAGGCTGGTGCACTGGACCGGCGACTATAACCCGGAAGCACAAACGCTGGTTATTCAGGCCAATGGCAGAATATTATATTTCAAAGAAAACGAAATGAGAATGGGAACCACCATTTATACGAAATTATGAAAAAGAGAATATGGGTAATGGCCTTATGCTGCATAACGTATATGCCTGCACGAAGCCAACCGGCCGGGGTTATTAAGGCTGCCGTTAAGAAGGCCATTATCGCCATCGACCTGAAGGTCCAGCGGTTACAGAATAAGACCATCTGGCTCGAGAATGCCCAGAAGGTCCTCGAAAATTCGATGTCGAAACTAAAGCTGGGGGAAATCAGCGACTGGGTTGGGAAACAAAAAGACCTGTACAGCCAATATTACCGGGAGCTGAAGGAAGTAAAGGATATCATCACCTACTACCAAAGGATCAAAGACATTACGCAAACGCAAGCCCGGCTCGTGGCGGACTATAAACGCGCCTTCAGCCTCTTTAAAGAGGACAGCCATTTCACAACCGGTGAAGTTGAATATATGGCAAAAGTGTACTCAGGCATCCTTAGTGAAAGCATGAAGAACCTGGATCAGATTCTCCTGGTGATTCATTCTTTTTCCCTGCAGATGACCGACGCGGCGCGGCTCAATATCATTGACCGGGCGGCGGACAAAATTGATCAAAATTTTGCCGACCTGCAGCAGTTCAACACGCAGAATCAGATGCTCAGCCTGCAACGCTCCAAAAGTATGCAGGAAATCGCTGAAGTAAAAGCCTTATACGGAATACCATGAAAAAGATATTTCTGTTAACTATCATTTCGTTTAGTCATACCTGTTACGGCCAAACGTGGAAAGAATGGTTCAATCAAAAGAAAACCCGGATACAATATTTGCTTGACCAGGTTGCGGCAAATGAAATCTATATCGAATATGCCGGGAAGGGATATAAAATAGCGCAGGAGGGACTTTCGGCCATCGGCGCTATTAAGAAGGGTGAATTCAATTTGCACCTGGATTTCTTTAATTCATTGAAGGATATCAACCCTCAAATAAAAAGTTATACAAGGGTAACCGATATTATTGCCCGCGCGGCCGACATCAAAAAAATCTATACGAACAGCTATAAAAGTATGAAAACAAGCGGCGGGTTTACAGCAAATGAAATAGATTATTTCGATGCTGTCTTTACAAAGTTACTCGATGAGATAGCCGCCAATATGGATCAGCTTTTAGCTTTAGTCACAGCGAATACTTTTACCATGAAAGATGATGAACGGATGAAAAGGATCGATGACTTGTATACGGATATGGAAAGTAAATACGCCTTTGCCAATTCGTTCAGCCATGAAGCACAATTGCTGTCTGTACATCGAATCAATGAACGATCTGAAGCTGAAATAAGTAAGTCACTGTATAATATAAAGTAATGAAATATCTATGTATCCTGCTGTTAATTATGCCTGGCTATAAAGCCGGTGCACAGGCCCAGGAACTACAGCAACTGGCGCTCGATATAGAAAAGCTTACGCAGTTCAAACAGATATTGAGCGACATGAAGAAAGGGTATGAAATTCTTTCGGGGGGCTATAATACTATCAAAAATATCTCGCAGGGCAATTTCAATTTGCATAAAGACTTCCTGGATGGTCTGCTGGCCGCAAGTCCGGCAGTAGCCAAATATGCCAGGATTGCAGCGATCATCAGCATGCAACTGCAATTGGTGAAGGAGTATAGAAGCTACTTCACCCGGTTTAAAGAGGACCCTCATTTCACCCTCAATGAAATAGGTTATATCGGTAAGGTGTACACGAACCTGGTTAGCGAAAGTTTGAAAAATCTCGACGCGCTGCTCAATGTCATCACCGCCGGTAAATTAAGGATGTCCGACGAGGAACGGCTCCATGCCATTGACGGGATCTATGAAGATATGCAGGACAAACTGGTGTTCCTGCGGGATTTCAATAACAGCACATCCATACTTTCCATACAAAAGGAGAAAGAGCAGGAAGATATTGAGGTGATGCGCCATTTATACGAACTAAAATAAAATTATGACACTACTACAGGCCGGTGTGGCGGACGAAATCCACAGCATGCAAAGTGTACTCGACCAACTCTATACGGACATGCTGCCGTTGTGCAGCCGGCTCATCGGTGTAGGCCGTGGCCTGGCTGGATTTGCAGCGACCTGGTATATTGCCTCCCGGGTATGGGGGCATATTGCGAGGGCCGAACCCATCGATTTTTATCCGCTGTTCCGCCCGTTTGTATTGGGCTTTGCGGTATTGATATTTCCTGCGGTGATCGCGATGATCAACGGGGTCATGCAGCCTACTGTCAGCGCTACCTCCGCTATGGTAACCGATTCTGATAAAGCCATCACGGCATTGCTGAAGATGAAGGAAGCAGCGATTAAAAAGACAGTCTACTGGCAGATGTATATGGGCGAGTCAGGGGAAGGCGACAGGGATAAATGGTACCGTTATACCTACAACGAAGATCCATCCGATGAAGGATGGATTGAAGGGATTGGCAATTCGGTAAGCTTTGCCATGTCGAAATATTATTACAATTTCAAAAACGGCATTAAGGAATTTTTGTCCGAAGTACTAAAAGTACTTTATGAGGCAGCGGCCCTTTGCATCAACACCATCCGTACTTTTCACTTGCTGGTGCTCGCTATCCTCGGGCCGTTGGTATTCGGCATCGCCGTATTTGACGGTTTCCAGCATACACTAACGGTGTGGATTGCACGCTATTTAAATATCTTCCTGTGGCTTCCTGTTGCCAATATCTTTGGAGCAGTCATGGGCAAAATACAGGAGAACATGCTGAAGCTCGACATCAGCCAGATACAGGACCAGGGAAATACTTTCTTCAGTTCCGCCGATATGGCTTACCTCATCTTTATGATCATTGGCATTGCCGGTTATTTCACCGTACCGAGCGTCGCGAATTATATCATCTACGCGGGAGGAAGTAATTCATTATTGCACAAGGTAACTACCGGGTTCAGCAATACGACACGCTCCCTGGTATCCAATACGAGTTCGGTCGCTGCTGATGCCTATGGCAATACCAAAGAATTCTTCGGGGGCGGTTACCAGTCAACTTCAGGCGAATATTTCAAAGATAAAATTTCAGGTAAATGATCTTCCGGCAAATGAAAAATATTGACAGCGCCTTTAAGTACGTACGCACGTTCACAATCATTTGTATCATAGGATGCATCAGTCTTTGCATGTTTGTTCTTGGTAAAAGTTTCACCATGATCGCTGAAGCCCGTTCGAAAATTTATATTCTTGCCAACGGCAAAGCTATCGAAGCCTATGCATCTGAAAGAAAAGATAATATTCCTGTGGAAGCCAGGGATCACATCAAAAGCTTTCATGAATATTTCTTTACCCTTGACCCGGACGAGAAGGTAATACAGGCGAACATTACAAGAGCATTGTACCTCGCCGACGCTTCTGCCAAACGGCAATATGACGATCTCAAGGAAAGCGGTTACTATACCAATATCATTGCGGGCAATATCAGTCAGCACATTTCAATTGACAGCATTGTATTAAATATAGCGCAGTCACCCTGGTATTTCCGGTGTTATGCAATAGAAAAGATTATCCGTGCCACCAGCATTGTATCCCGCAGTTTAATCACGGAAGGATACCTGCGTAATGTATCCCGCTCCGACAACAATTCCCATGGATTTTTAATCGAACGATGGGCGATACTCGAAAATAAAGACCTTAAAATTGAAAAGCGATGAAACGAAAGACCATAAACCCTGCTGCAGATAAGATTGCTGCCAGGATCGTCGGCAAGACCATGCAACTTCAAACCCGCTGGGCAGAATTTATGCAACGAAAAGCTGACCTGCTTTCTGTAAAAAGCCAGAAATATTTGCTGATCATTTTTTCTGCACTAACGGTGACCTATAGTTGCTGCATTATTATTCAAAGCTTTTCCCCAGGTTATAAGGCTACTATTTCAATTACCGCTATCCGTATGCCCAAACATGTGATCGAAGAAAAAAAAGCAAATATCTCTATCATGTCAGACAAGGAATATAACCGGATTGAAAACTATAAAAAATACATGGATAGCTGCGGCTTGCAGGTCAGGCCCGGCCTCGCGGACAGTATCCGGCAAATTGAAATTATCTACCAGTCATCTAAAAAATAAAATATGGAACAGCATTCACCACAATTTTTAAGAAAACGAAGGTTTTTACTCGTGCTTCCCCTGCTCATGGTACCCTTTATAACACTGGCTTTTTGGGCACTGGGAGGAGGTAAAGGAGATAATAATAAAAAAGCAACGGGCCAATCCGGCTTAGACCTGGAATTGCCGGACGCTAATGTTAAGAAAGATCCCGCCGATAAGTTAGCCTTTTATGAAAAGGCGCAGGCCGATTCTGAAAAGTTCAGGGATTTGATGAAAGAAGATCCCTATTTCAAAAAACAAGTAACCTTACCGGGCGACACGTCTCCTTCCTATACCCCGTATTCCGATCCCAATGAAACGAAGGTGTATAATAAGATCAGCCAGTTGAATGAAGCCTTAAACAACGCTTCCCAATTAAAAAATCACGCGGAAGAAATTTCCGTCCCGGCAGAAAACCACGAAACAGAACGCCTGCAAAGAATGATACAAACTATGCAGCAGGCTGGTAGCGGAAGCAATGACCCTGAAATGAGCCAGGTGAACGGGATGTTGGAAAAGATCCTGGATATTCAACACCCGGAGCGGTTGAAAGACAAAATGCAATCCCCGGAACATCAGCAGCAGGTCTTTTCAGTTTGCCTAACCGGCGATAGCGCAAGCCGTCAATTTTTCTCACTTGACGAACCCTTGTCAAATGAGGCCAATGCAATCCCGGCTGTCATCCATGAAACGCAGACCATCGTATCCGGCTCAACCGTGAAATTAAGATTACCGGATGAAGTCAACATCGCGGGAAGGCTGGTGCCCAAAGACAATTTCATCTATGGGATCGCTTCGTTGCATGGTGAACGGCTGATTATAACGATAAAGGATATACGCTGCGGTAATGCTATCCTGCCGGTATCTCTGTCAGTCTATGATATGGATGGTTTAGAAGGTATTTATATGCCGGGCGCCATTTCCCGGGATGTGGCCAGGCAAAGTGCCGATAATTCCCTGCAGCAAATCGGGTTGAATGATCTCGATCCTTCCATCGGGATGCGGGCAGCTTCCGCCGGTGTACAGGCGGCTAAAACAATTTTAAGTAAAAAAATAAAGCTCGTGAAAGTAACGGTGAAAGCAGGTTATAAAATATTATTAAAAGATAAATAAAATGAAACGATTCAATATGCTACTGCTAATCATATTTTGCAGCAGCGCTTTAACAGCACAAACAGACAGTGTATCCATAGGTACCAATAAAGTTACCAGCCTGGTCTTTCCTTTAATGATCAAAAGCGTGGACAGGGGTAGCAAGGATGTCCTGGTGCAAAGAGTAAGGGGAGTAGAAAATGTGTTGGAAGTGAAGGCGGCAAAAGAAAATTTTTCCGAAACCAATATGACGGTCATTACAGCGGATGGAAAGCTATATTCCTTTTTGGTTCATTATGCCACCGATCCTTCATTAAAAATTCAAATAGATAATAAGCCTTCCATCTTTGAAAAAATTGCTGGACAGAAAAAATCAATGCGCGGTCTAAGAGATGCAAAGTATGAAATGCTGCTGCGGTTAAAGGGCATTTTCATTGAAAACGGAATTTTGTATTATCAGCTGGAATTAAAAAATTATTCCAACATCCCTTATGTTATAGAACTGTTGCGCTTTTTTATAAAAGATAAAAAGCAGGCCAAACGTACCTCTTCCCAGGAGTTGGAGCAAACGCCCTTATATGTTTATGGTAACACGGGTACCGTGCCTGGCCAGTCTAAAATAATCATAGTGGTTGCCCTTCCCGTATTTACTATTCCTGATCAAAAACTATTGTATATACAGCTGATGGAAAACAATGGCGGTCGTAATTTATCCCTGGAGATAAAGAATAGAGATATCATAAAGGCAAAAACGATGCAGGCAGATGAATGAGCAGATAATATCCGGTGAGAATTATTGGGTGGCATATAATAACTCTCCTTATTTCATCGATCCTGATGATATATTCTTTTTCGATAACACAGATGCAGCCAATGAGTTTGCTGATAACAATATCAGTGACAGTGATCACTATGTAGTTATTTCAATAGGAAAACAAGGCAATGATCCTCATGCAAATGGCTTATATAATTCCGATGGCAACTTTTTTACGGATGCCCTCATCGATCATATAGAACAACAACAATTATTAATCAATAAAAACAATGTTATGAACGAAAAAAACTTGGAGTACCTGAAAGATAACCTCCGGTACCAGGGCTTTGGTGAAAGCCTCCAGCGCCCTTTAGAACAAAATATTACTGAGGGTAAAACAGAATTTACCCTGCAGCACAAAGCCACCTACAACAACCAGGCAATGGAGAATACCTTGCATTTTAGAAAAGGCGACCAGAATGAGATGTACTTTTTCAATAAGTATGATGCAAAGTTGTTACAACCAGAGGAACGATCACAGACATTCTACCTCGATAAAGGCAATGGTGTAACGACGAAGGAGGCTTTTAATTTGCTGAACGGGCGCCCGGTCCATAAAGAGCTTGCCAGCAAAGAGGGGGAAAAATACACGGCTTGGGTGCAACTCGATCTTTCAAAGAAAGAGGAAAATGGGAACTATAAGTTAAACCGCTACCATGAAAATTATGGTTATAACCTGGAAAAGGCATTGGGCCAGTATCCCATAAAAGAATTGGGTGATCCAAAATTAAAGGAGGACCTGATGAAGTCAATGGAGAAAGGGAACCTGCAGGCAGTGAAGATGGAAGTGAAAGGGAAGGAGGAAACCTACTTTATCCAGGCTGATCCGCAATACAAGGACATCCAGGTGTTTAATAAAAACCAGGTGAAGCTCGGCAGGGAGCAGGTCGCCGGCCTGAAGGCAGAGCTTTCTTTACCCGGTCAATCAGCAAAGCAGGAACAAAAGCAAATGAATCATCAGAAACAAGCGGCAGGCGGCGGAGAGGATGACGGCCCGGAACTCAAAAAAAAAAGAACCCGTAAAAAAGGAATCGCAATATAATGGCTCCATTCATACCCAATAGCACATTGAAATGCCCGGCTTCAGCCGGGCTTTATGCCCCGTAATGACTGGTGTAATTATTTATGTTATTTATGGAATATTTTCCGATAAATTTCTGCCTGGAAGCTACCGCCGAAAAAACAAAAGGAAGCGGGGTGCATCTCAACTTTTATTGATAGCTTTAGTTTCAGTTACTTTACAAAATGCTTTTTGCCGGTCATTACATCAAGCTGCATATTAACCGAAAACCACAATGAAAAATTTTTTAAAAATTTTAATGTTGGAAGACAATGTAACTGATGCCGAAATTATTGTAAACCTGCTTAGAAAAGAAGGGCTTCTCTTTGAATCTTTACTGGCAATGAATAAAGACGAATTTACGCAGGCGCTAAAACAATTTCAGCCTGACGTTATTATTTCTGATAACTCCCTGCCACAATTTGATGCAACGGAAGCGCTTGAAATAGTCCACCGGAATGCTATAGATATACCGTTTATTTTGGTTACCGGAACCGTCTCGGAAGAATTTGCCGCTGGCATCATAGGGCTGGGCGCAGATGATTATATATTAAAGGACAGGCTGGCAAGATTACCCGCTGCAATTGAAGCTTCCCTGCAAAAGAAAAAATCTAAAGAGGCGCTCCGGCAGCAGCAGGAACAAAACAGGTTTAAAGCCCTTCTCCTGGCTACCGTGGGTCAGGCAATAATTGCAACGACTATGGACGGCTCGGTGACTTATTGGAATAAGGCCGCTGAAAAAATATATGGCTGGTCAGCCGGTGAAGCCATGGGCAATAATATTATGGATCTGACACCGTCGGTGCAAAGCAGGGAAGAGGCCAATGAAATAATGAATGAATTAAAAAAGGGCAATTCATGGTCCGGAGAATTTTTAGTTCAGCGGAAAGACGGCACTAATTTTCCTGTATTTGTAACGGACTCCCCGGTGTATGACCAGGAGGGTAAACTCGTGGGGATCATTGGCGTTTCCACGGACATTTCTGAAAGAAAAAAAGCCGAACAGGATTTAAAAGAGATGGAACAAAAAATATTGGATCAAAAAATACAGGAACAGAAAAAAATTACCAGGGCTGTTATTATAGGACAGGAGCAGGAACGAAATCACATCGGGCAGGAATTACATGATAACATTAACCAGATCCTGGCGGGTACCAAATTATACCTGGGTATGGCAGCTAAAACCAATAAAGCTGTTGAGGCACTGGTGAAGTACCCGATTGAACTGATAGACAATTCAATTAAAGAGATCAGGCTTCTCAGCAGCAAACAGGTAACGCCTTTAAAAAACATAGATCTTGAAAAACTAATAGGAGGGCTTGCCGATAATTTAAATCAAACCAATGCCGTAAAGGTCTTGTTTGAATACAACATTACACCAGGCTTATTACATGATGAGCTGAAATTAAATATATACCGGATCATACAGGAGCAGTTGAATAATATCATAAAACACGCTGCCGCAGGGAATGTTGGTATTCATATAACGGAAGCAGATAAATTTATTAAGATAATAGTGACAGATGACGGGAAGGGTTTTGATCCGTTAAAAGAACGAAAGGGAATAGGTATTTCGAATATGATCGACAGGGTTGAATCTTTTAACGGGGAAATTGAAATACAAAGCTCCCTGGGCAAAGGTTGTGCGGTAACAATTCGATTGCCTTATTAATATAACGTGTACGGGTAAACGATAATATGAGTTGAATGATAACGGTTGGGTTGCCGGGGCCGATGCAACAGCAGGCTACCGGCGTAGCTACGAGGCATGCCGGCTAGATTTAAAGAACAACGCATGTAGATAACGGTTAAGGGTACCTGCAATTATATTATCCGCATCTCCCGAAACAAGAAGGAGTCTGCGCCGGCATCTTAAAAACATTTCCCGGGTTATTTTCTTTAGCGGAAAATGAGACCCTGGAGCGCCGAAGTAAAGCAGCCTGCAAAAGATAACGGTCATGGATATTCGAAAATTTGGATTCATATATTTCTATAATTTATTGATAATCAAACTGTTAGTAAATATATAAACACATTTATAAAAATATCTTGATAAAAGATATGTAAATTCAAAAATGAATTCTATGTTTATATCTCTAATTAAAAAATAAACAGCTGCCCCATCAGCTGCGTGAATTAACTAACTGATTGCCTACTTTTATTGCTATGTCTTGTTGTGTCGGATCTTTGCTATTCCCAGCAAAAGGATTCAGCATTAAACACTGTACAAAAAGCTGATAGCTCTATTTCAGAGTTGCAGGATCTTCCATCTAAATACTATTCCAAGGTTGATAAAAAACTTTCTTCAGTTAATGACCAGCTTACAAAGAAGTCAGTAAAATACCTTGCAAAATTTCAGAGGCAGGAACAAAAGCTGCAACGGAAATTACAAAAACTAAATCCGGAGCTTGCGGTTACCGATGCAACTCAAAAGTACCAGGAACTCTCAAATAAAATAAAAAGCAGAACATCTGCACTAACGAAAATTGTTGGTGGCGAATACAATCCTTACATGGATAGCCTTGGAACGTCCCTTTCCTTCTTAAAACAGTTTAATAGTATTAGTGATAAAGCCAGTAATCCGCTCAAAAGCTTTGATTTGTTGCAAAGCAATTTGCAGGAATCTGAAAAAATAAAAGCATTTATAGCTGACCGTAAGAATCAAATTAAAGACTTGCTCTCTCAATATACCCACCTCCCTGGCGGATTAAAAAATGAATATGCTAAGCTTAATAAAACTGCTTATTACTATTCGGCCCAGGTAAAAGAATATAAAGAGATGCTGAAAGACCCAGATAAAATAGAAAAGAAAGCGTTGAGCATTCTCAGCCAGTTACCAGCTTTTCAAAAATTCATGAAAGACCATTCGCTACTGGGTAATTTATTTGGTATTCCAGCTAATTATGGCACCGCCCAGGCATTGCAGGGTTTGCAAACTACCAGCCAGGTACAGCAGTTAATTACAGGGCGCATTGGCTCGGGTCCAAACGCAATGGCTATGCTGCAATCCCAGATGCAGGCGGCCCAGGGCGAATTAAATAAATTTAAAGATAAGCTCAATTCACTCGGTGGAGGAAGCGGCGATATGGAGATGCCTGACTTTAAACCCAATGAACAGAAAACAAAACCTTTTCTGCAGAGATTGGAATATGGCTCCAACATTCAAACGACAAGGGGTTCATATAGCTTCCCTACAACAACCGACCTCGGTTTAACCGTTGGATATAAATTAAATAATAAAAGTACCATTGGTGTCGGAGCCAGTTACAAACAAGGTTGGGGTAGAGATATCCAGCATATTCATCTCACTCCTGAGGGGCTGGGCGTGCGTTCCTATTTTGAATATAAACTGAAAAAGAGCTTTTACGCAACGGGAGGCTTTGAATATAATTATCAGCAGCCATTCAACTCATTGCAACAACTGGGTAAATCGGATATCTGGCAACAAAGCGGGCTGATAGGAATGAGCAAAGTGGTAGATATAAAAAGCAAAATGTTTAAGAAAACAAAAGTCCAGATTTTATGGGATTTTTTGAGTTATGAGCAACCGATTAGAACACAGCCCTTGAAGTTCAGGGTGGGTTATGATTTTTAAATATAATTGCTTCATCTAACGGTGAGGAATAGTTGTAAAATTTTTATTAATAGTATATGGATAAAATTAAAAGATTAATTGTTTTGATAGGCTGCTTTTTTATGGCATCCTTAAATGTGAAAGCGCAAGATACTACCAACACTATTGGGCGAGTATCTATTGCATCACCGACAGCTGCCTCCCTGGGTAAATATGGCGATATTCCCGTAAGTTACCATACGGGATTACCCAATATTGATATACCAATTTATACAGTTGAGTCGGGTTCACTCAAGTTGCCGATCAGTTTGAGCTACCACGCTTCCGGACTGAAAGTACAGGAACAGGCGAGTTGGGTAGGAGCGGGATGGTCGCTTAATGCTGGTGGCATGATAACCAGGACGGTTGTCGGAGCACCAGATGACCGAGGGTATAGCACAAGTAATGTTACCAATGGCCACTACACTGATACCGGATATTGTAACTATTTTACAAGTGAAAATGATGATGGTTTTATTGCAAAAGGATTTAAAGATGGGGAACCTGATCTTTATTTCTTCAATTTTGGGGGAACCAGCGGAAAATTCTATTTCAATGACGACAGAACTCCAATGCTGGTACCCGAACGGGATTTTAAAATTCTGCCGTTTATCCAATCGGGTCAGGGATTTATTGGGTTTATTGTTACTTCATCAGATGGTACAAAATATTATTTTGGCCAGGTAGGAAATAATACTCCTGCGGTACAGCCGCTTGAGGCGACGAATCCTTTTACCGCAGTAAACGGCCCCTCTAACACAACAGCCGCTGCATCCTCATGGTTTCTTAATAAAATAATATCTGCAGACGGAACAGATTCCATAACCTTGGTTTATCAGCAGGAAAGCTATAGTTATTATGCACAGCTTTGGTCGCCCGTAACGAGCACTAACTATCAACATACCATACCGCCGGATAACACTATTCAAAACGGTTTTAACCTGGCAAAAAATATCGTGCAAGGAGTCCGACTTTCTCAAATTAATTTCAAGAACGGATCAATAATTTTTACTCCTTCCGCATCTCCGCGAAGTGATCTTTCAAACAGCGCCGGTTTACTAAGCGGTACAACAATGGTGGACGGCTCCAATACCAGTTCTTATTCACTAGGGAGCATTAATATATCAAATTTGAATGGATTTTGTAAGAAAGACAGTTTTTACTATGGATATTTTTTCGATAACACAGCATTAAATTCCACATTCTACAATGGTTATTCGGCAGACAATCTTCATTCGGATGAATATAGATTACGACTGGATAGCATGCAGGAATTAACCTGTGATAACTCTTTGAAAATACCACCATATAAGTTCAGTTATTTTTCTGAAGCAGTGCCAAGGAAACTATCGTTCGGAATTGACCACTGGGGGTACCCAAATGGTCAATCTTCAAATCCTGGCCTGGTGCCCACTTTTACCGTAATAACAAACGGAGTTCCTCAGGTAACCGCGGGAGCTAATAGGGATGCTGCCTGGCCTCAGATGCGTGGGGGCAGTCTGCAAAAAATTACCTACCCCACAAACGGGTATACACAGTTTGAATTTGAACCTAAAAGTATATATACCTATACTAGTTCCAGTTTGCAAAACATTTCTCTTACGGGCTTCACAATTGGCGGAGCTTATGGCCAATCCCAGAGCGTATACACTGAAACATATCCTTTCACTCTCAACTCAGATGGGGCTTGTACTGTTTTTGTCTACAATAAGGATACAAGCTGGTCACCAACATTGACGATACTTAATAGTAGTGGAACTCAGGTATATTACTCGGGGTACATTCCGGTTCTTTCGACCTTTAATACACAATTAAGTTTGCCTGCTGGCAATTACACAGGAACTTTAGCTTTCCCATCTAATGCGCAAGGCTATTTCAGGGGAGGAGCAACTGGACAAATAGGTCAATATCAATATGTACCTCAATCTGCCTCACTGACCGTAGGAGGTCTTCGCATAAAAACTATCACGAATAATGATGCCGTCACACCCACAAACATAGTTACTTCATACAGCTATGCGGGAAACTCAACATCGAGTGGTGGAGTTCTCTATAGTATTCCAACCTATGTTCAGGTAATAAGAAACGATTTTAAAGAACTGATCACTCCCTATAGTTGCAGTCCTAACGGATGTTCATCTTGCGATGGCTTTAATGCACATGAGTATTATATTTCATCGGGAAGCTTGCGTCCTTTGGCGACATTACAGGGTGAGAATGTTGGTTATAATGAGGTGGATGTTTCGCAAACTGGCAATGGAACCAGCAAGTACCTGTATTATACTTCCGGAATGTGGGCAACCACTCCACCGGACGTTTGTGTGCGGACACTCTTCCAGTCAGGTTTGTGTAACCAGAATATCCCAAATTATCCCAGCGTCCCAATTCCTTTTGAGTTCATGCGTGATGAGTTACAAACGGAAATGCATTTCGATCAGTCTGGTAAATTGCTAAAAGAAACGGATCATTACCCTGTTTATCAGCAAGATCCGATATCTACCCCGGGGCTAATTGAGATTAATATCCCCGGATTATTTAGCCACTCAGAATATGAGTTAAGGACTTCTTATAAGTTTCAGGATAAAACCGTATCAACCACGTTCGATCCGGTCACGGGAAATCCCCTCATAACTACCTCTACCGTGTATTTTACTAGTCCCTATCATCACCAGCCTACCAGGAAAGTAACCACTAACTCTACCGGTGATAGTCTGGCGACAAATGCCAAATACGTTATGGATTTCAGGATTGCCAGCTGCGATGCTATTCCCGATAGTTTAAGTTACTATTATTCAAAATTCCATGTTGATTCAACCAATATGTATTCGAGTATTGCAACGTGTACGCCCCAAACCAATGATATAAATAACTGCAGGTTGACTGTCGCCTTGCAATTCAGGTTAAACTTGGCGGCAGATAGAAAGAAATTTGTATCATACAGACGCAGGAGCTATGCAAATGATGTTCCGAACCTTCAGTCATCCTGTTACCTTTCCGCTCAAACGTCGGCAGACACGCTACTGAAACCTATCTTGCGCTTGCAGAGTGAATTTTACAACGCAGCGATTGAAACCAATGAATGGAAAGATCTCAACCTGCTGCATGCCAGCTTTACAAGATTCGATACGTCCACCAGTCCCGTTGGCTTCGCGTATCCTGGAAGAACCAAATTGATCAATCTCCAGGCAACATCAACCAGTTTCACCAATGCCTCTGTTTCGGGAAATACCATATCCAAAGATGGCCGGTATGTGGATGAATCGTTTTATACGTTTACGGGTGGCAACCCGGTGCAGGTTACAGCACGTGATGGCATCGCTAATTCTTACATCTGGGATTACCTAAATACTGAGCCAATTGCAAAGATCACAAATGCCCCTGTCAGCCAGGTTGCATTTACAAGCTTTGAAGCAGATGGAAAAGGCGGATGGACATTTGCCGGAGCGCCAGTATCTGACCCCAGTTCCCCAACAGGAGGTAAATGTTATAACCTAAGCAATGGAAGCATTTCTAAATCAGCTATTGGCGGTGTTAAAACAGTTGTCTCTTTTTGGCAGAAACTAGGAGGTACGGTAACCATAACTCCGACCGGCGGATCAGCTTCGTTTGTTGCCGGCAAAAATATTAACGGCTGGTATTATTATGAGTATACGCTTACCGCACCGACAGCTGTAACGGTGTCAGGCACGGGAACGATTGATGAGCTTCGACTTTACCCCTCGAATTCGCAAATGACCACCTACACTTATACCCCACTGATGGGTATGACCAGCGCGTGTGATGCAGATAACAAGATAACTTATTATTTCTACGATGGACTTGGCAGGCTGAAATGGATAAAAGACCAGGATTTGAACATTATCAAAACTATCCAATATCACTATCAGTCTGTTCCGGGATTACAGTATTAATTGAGCATTCTTCCGTCTCAGCGACCGTTAGTGGACGAGGCAGTATTAAATAAACACAATGAAAAAAATAATCTTTACGGTATCACTAATTGCGTTGCTTTCAACAGTAACGAATAAACTTTTCAGCCAGGTAAATATTACCGGGCCTACGTGTGTTGTGCAGGGAACCATATACCAATATGATATCAACGGTAGTTGGGACAGCACTTCTACCATGAACCTTTGTGTTCAAGGTGGCACAATTGCCGACAGCATCAACCTTCACGCCTGCATAACGCCTGAAAAACCAGTTTCATTTGCAATGGTTGAGTGGGATACGCTTGGACCCGTTTCTATTTCAGTAGCTTCTTCGCCGGGTAACGTTACGTTGAATGTGACGGTGGTGAAGCCCCTGATTCCGGGTGCTTTAGACAGTGCATCATCATTTCAGAACATTGGATACGATTCCATACCAGCAGACATTATTTGCGCCGCCGACCAGGGTGGCTCCTGCAGTCCAGTGTATAATGATCAATGGCAACAATCCAGTGATCAGATGATATGGGCGGATATTCCCGGGGCAACCAGTCAAAATCTCACGCTGACAGACTCCCTGCAAAAAACAACTTATTTCAGAAGAAAAGTTATTGAATTGAATTCGGGCACTGTTGGTTATTCGGATGTAGCTATAGTAAGTGTAGCATCTCAACCTACCGGTTTCAACACCCGA